>JACRCS010000618.1 GCA_016218905.1 Deltaproteobacteria bacterium | reverse complement strand
CACGGCGATCGACCGCGACGACATCGAGGCGCAGCGCCAGGTCTTCGAGGCACGGCGGGCGCTGCTCGCCAGACTCAAACAGCTGCGCGCCCAAGGGCGCGTGATCCTTCGTCTTGCAGATCCCGCGCAGATGGAGGGCACCGAGAACGACCTCCTGGTTGAGGACGGAGACAGGTTTGAGGTACCTAGGCCGCCGGAGGTGATCAACGTCGTCGGCCGCGTCTACAACCCCACGGGGGTGGCCTTCAACCGGACGAGGAACAGCGTCGGTTACTTCTTGAACAAAGTCGGAGGCCCCACGGAGGACGCGGATCGTGCCCACATCTTCGTGGTCCGAGCCGACGGGAGCGTGGTGACGAGGGAGCAGCAGGAAGGGAAATCGTGGTTCTCCAGGGAGGACTCGTTCCTCCGTATCCCACTCGAGCCGGGCGATTCGATCGTCGTGCCGGAGAAGCTCACGGTCACTCGGGTCATGAAGGACGTGAAGGACATCACGCAGATCCTCTACCAGATCGCGGTCACCGCGGGCGTGCTCCTCGTAGCCTTCTAGGGAAGTCACGTGGACAGGGGAACGGAGAACGGCACGAGCATGGACGAGACAGGGGACCCCTTCGACGGCTGGGAGCCGTTGACCCTGGGAGACTACTTCCGCCTGCTGTGGCCGGCCAAGTGGTGGATCCTGGTCGTCGCGGTGGCCTGTGGCGCGGCTGCCTTGGCGGTCACGTCGCGGATGCCGAATCGGTACCGGGCAACGGCCGTGCTCAAACCCGACGCACCCGAGCAGGGCCGGAGCTCTGGGATCCTCGGCAGCCTGGCCGGTTTTGGGGTCAACCTCGGGGGCCCGACCCGGGTCGAGGACCTTGAGGTCCTCTTCCGGAGCAAGGATCTGACGGTCCGCGTCTTCTCCAAGTACACCCTCTGGGCCGCCGTGTACCCGGACACCTACGATGCGAAGACGGGATTGCTGCGGCCCGGCTGGCTCGACCGGCTCGACCGGCTCTGGGCCGACGCGCCAGAGGGGCCGAAGGCGCCCGGGAAGTGGGACGCGATTCGCGCGGCCGAGGCCTCCCTGACCGTCTCCTCAGATCGAAGAACGGGGGTCATCTCGGTCTCCTTCGACGCCCGTGCGCCGCGGAATGCGGCGAGAGTGGTCGAGTATTTCTTGGAGGAGGCCAAGAGCCGCCTCCAGGAGGAGGCCCTGGGGCGGGCGAACCGCAACAAGAACTTCCTCGCCGCACAAATCGACAGGACCCTCGACCCCATCATCCGGGAGCGACTGTTCGCGCTGCACGGCCAGGAGGTGGAGAAGGAGATGCTGGCGAAGAACCGGGAGCAGTTCGGGTTCACCCTGATCGACACGCCCGAGGTTCCCGACCGCAAGCACTCCCCACAGCGACTCGTGGCGTCGGCCGTCTCGGCCGCGATGGGGGTCCTCCTCACCTGCCTGTGGGTGCTCGTCCGCCGGTCCGTCACGGCGACTCCGCGCCGAGAGCGCGAGAATGGCCGTTCCGACCCGAGCTCACCGGTTCCTGCGAGCGCAGTGGAGCCCCCGCGCGAGGCGACGACCCCGAAGAGGGAAGACCTCTCCGGCACGACAGAGGAAGCCGCGGAGGCCCACCAGCCGGCTGAGACGAACGGATGAACGTCGCGCTCATCGTCCCCACGCTCAACGCCGCGGGGGCGCTCGAGGAGCTTCTCCCCGCCATCCAGGCTCAGACCCGGCCGGCCGACGCCTTTCTCGCGGTTGACTCCTCCTCCACCGACGGCACGTGCGGCCGGCTGCAGGAGGCTCGCGCCCAGGTGATCCGAATCCGGCGAGCCGACTTCAACCACGGGCGCACGCGCCAGCTCGCCGTGGAGGCCCTCCCTCAAGCGGACGTCTTCCTCTTCCTCACTCAGGACGCCGTGCCGGTGGGGCCGGACGCCTTCGGCACCCTGCTGGCGAGCTTCGAGGACGACCGGGTCGGGGCGGCCTACGGCCGGCAGCTCCCGCGCAAGGGGGCCGGCCCCATCGAGGCCCACGCGCGCCTCTTCAACTACCCGGATCGGCCCCGGGTCAAGACGCGAGGGAACGTCGCGGAGCTCGGAATCAAAGCGGCCTTCATCTCCAACTCGTTTGCCGCCTACCGGCGCGACGCTCTCGCGCAAGCGGGCGGGTTCCCGGGAGACGTCATCTTCGGCGAAGACACGTGCGTCGCGGCGCGGATGCTCCTCCAGGGCTGGAAGGTGGCCTACTGCGCCGACGCGCAGGTGTACCACTCCCATGGGCTCAGCGCCGCGGGGGAGTTCCGCCGGTACTTCGACATCGGGGTACTCCACTCGCGCCAGTCGTGGATCCAGCGGGAGTTTGGTACGGCGGGAGGAGAAGGGCTTCGGTATGTGGCATCGGAGCTCAGGTACCTGTGGCGGGCCGGCCCGGCGTCCATCCCGTCTGCGATGATCCGGAACGCCTTGAAGATCGGCGCCTACCGGTTAGGCTTAGCAGAGACGAGCATCCCGCTCTGGCTGAAGAGCCGGCTGAGCCTGAACGAGGCATTCTGGAGGTCACCGTGACACTCGCGAGAAGGGCCAGAGGCGTGGGCGCCGCGCTCTGTCTGGTCGGCTTCGATGCGGCCGCCTACGTCGTGTCCGCCCTGCTGGCCCTGTGCCTGTCAGTGGCGTGCACCCGCGTGTGGCCGGCCCTGGCCCCCAAGGGGCTGTCCCTGTGGAGCCTGCTTCCCCTGTGGTGGGTCGCGGCTGCGCTGCTCGGGTTCATCGCATACGGGGGGCTGTACCAGACTCGCCTCCCCTTCTGGGACGAGGCTCGGGTGCTCCTTCGGTCCCTCTCGGCAGGTATGATCCTCGTCTTCGCCGTCGTAGCCCTGGGAAAGCTCAGCGGCAACGTTTCCCGCCTGGCCCTGATCCAGCTGTGGCTCTGTGGCATCTTCGTGTTTCCTTCCTTCCGCGCGCTGGGCAAAAAGCTGCTCTTCCGGGCAGGCATCTGGAGGGAGAACGTGCTGGTCATCGGCACCGGGCCCGCCGCAGCCGAGATGGCGCGGGTGATGGGCAGAGACGCCCACATGGGGTACCGCGTCGTGGGCTTCCTGGACGACGACCCGGAGAAGGTGGGCGGGGTGATGGAGGTGGGCCAGGGGCGCTGCAGGATCCTCGACAAGACCACTTGCTTTCGCGAGTACCTCGACCCCTTGGACGTGTCGACCGTCGTGATCGCCCTTCCGGCCCAGGAGGCGGCGCGCCTGCCCGGGTTGGCCCAGGAGGTGCAGACGAGCACGCGGACCGTGCTCCTGGTCCCCGACCTGAAGGGAACGGCCACGCTGAACGCCGGCTTGCACCCCCTCTTCATGCAGGAGCTCTACCTCATTCAGATCCGGAACAACCTCGAGTCGGGCGCCAATCGGGCTCTGAAGGCTGTCTTCGACCTGGTCGTGTCCCTGCTCGCACTCCCGCTCCTGCTGGCCGCGATCGCTGCGATCTCGGTCCTCATCAAGCTCGACTCTCCGGGGCCGGTCTTCTACGTGCACCCTCGGGTGGGCCAGAGGGGACGGATCATCCCGGTGCTCAAGTTCCGGACCATGTTCGCGGACGCCGCCGATCGGCTCATCCACCTGCTCCAGAGCGACGAAGAGGCCCGTCTCGAGTGGGAGACCGGGTTCAAGCTCAGGAACGACCCGAGGACCACGAGGGTTGGACGATTCCTGCGGGCCACGTCCCTCGACGAGCTCCCGCAGATCCTCAACGTCCTTAGGGGAGAGATGAGCCTGGTCGGACCGCGCCCGGTGCTGCAGGAAGAGCTCGACAAGTACTACGGAGAGCGGGTTCAGTACTACGCGATGGTCCGGCCCGGGATCACGGGGCTGTGGCAGGTCAGCGGCCGCAGCGAGGCCGGCTACGACACCCGCGTGTGGCTCGACACCTGGTACGTAAGCAACTGGTGCGTGTGGTTCGACCTCGTGATCCTCTTCAAGACCCTGCGCGCTCTAGTGAGCCGAGAGGGAGCCTATTGAGCCGGTGGGCGTCCGTCACTCCCCGCGGATACCTTCGCGTGCTGGGGCAGGCGTGGTGGAAGCTCCTCCTCGCAACGGCCTTGGGGGGGGCCGGGGCTGTCCTTGGAACGTCTCTCGCCCCCGCCGAGTACCGGGCGACCGCGGTGGTGCGGCCGGCGGCGAGGGGACAGGAGTCCGCCCAGGTGACCTTCGAGAGCGTGATGTCCCCCATTGGGATGGCCCAAGGGGGCTCGGCGGCCCTGGAGGACCTCGTCGTCCTCTTCCGAAGCCGCGACCTGACGAAGCGCGTGTTCCGCAGGCGCGAACTGTGGCCTGTGCTCTGGGGGGAGCGCTTCGATCCTGACCGGGAGACGATCGCGCCGACGCGGTGGGAGCAGGTCTGCTGGGGGCAGAAAGCCCACCGCCTCCCCGGTGACGGGGACATCGTTCGGGCCGCCCAACCCCGGCTCCGCGTGAGCGCCGACGTGCGGCTGGGCGTGGTCACCGTCTCCTTCGACGGGCCCTCGCGGGAAGTTGCCGCGTCCGTCGTGGGCACCTACTTGGAGGAGGCCCGGAACCGGCTCCAGTCGGCGGCCCTGACCAGGGCCCGGGCCAAGACGTCGTTCCTGTCGGCCGAGTTGGCCCGGACCAGGGACCCGGAGATGCGCTCGCGGCTCTCCAGGCTCTACGCCACGCACCTGGAGGAGGAGATGCTGGCACGGAATCGGGAGCAGCTCGGATTCACCGTGACCGACCTCCCCGCGGTCTCCAGTCGCCAGCCCGCCCGGCAGAGGGAGAACCTGGTCTCGCTGGCCGCTCTGGGCGGCCTGGCCACGGCCTGCCTCTACTACCTCGAGCCGCGCCCCCGGCGGCAGAACAGGCCATTGCTCCCATGCTGAAGCCACCGCTTTCGCCCGCCTCGCCCATGCGGGGACCGTACCTGATCCGAAACCCGAGGTGGAACGTCGTCTTCCGGACCATGGACAACGTCCTGGGGATTTGCCGGCCGGGCAAGGCGCCCGCGCTGCCGCCGGCGCCGCGGCGGCTTCTCCTGGCGAACCCGGCCCATCTGGGCGACATCATCGCCTCCACGGCCGTGCTCTCCATTCTGAAGTCGGCCTTCCCAAAGGTGCAGGTGGGGATGCTCGTCGGAAGCTGGTCGGCGCCCCTCGTCGCCGGGCACCCTCAGGTCGACAGGGTCCACGTGTTCGATCACTGCCTCGCAAACCGAGGCAACACGTCTTTCTTCGCCAAACTCCGCCGCCACTGGACGACGCGCGCGGCGGCCCTGGCGGAGATTCAGGCCGTCGGTTACGACACGGCGCTGGACCTGTACTCCTACTTCCCCAATCTCATTCCCCTGCTCTGGCGAGCCGGCATTCCAATCCGGATCGGCTATACGAGCGGCGGCTTCGGTCCCTTGCTGACGCATCCCGTGCCCTTCGTGCAGTCCCAGAAGCATGAGTCGGAGTACCAAGCTGAGCTATTTCGCGTCCTGCCGGTCCCGGAGGAGGCGTTCTCGACGAGATGGGGGATGCTGCCCGACCCGCCCGAAGACGCGGCCGGGCAGGCGGAGCGATTCGTGTCCCGAAGCCCGATTTGCGGGGGTGCCTATCGGGTGCTCCACCTGGGGACAGGGGGCTCGCTCCTGCGGGAGTGGCCCTTTCACCAATGGCGAGCCATGGCGGAGAGGTTGGTCGGGGAAGGGCACCGGCTCGTCTTCACGGGTCAGGGGGACCGAGAGCGAACCCAGATCCAGACGGTCATCGAAGGACTTCCGGGCTGCGCCAATGCGTGCAATGAGCTCGGGTGGGGCGCCTTTGTCGAGGTGCTGCGGCGTGCCGAGGTCGTCTACAGCGTGGAGACCTCGGCGGGGCACCTTGCGGCGAGCTTCGGCACGCCGTGCGTGAGCCTGTACAGCGGGATGCACGACCACCACCGGTGGCGACCCAGGGGGAGGTTTTGCCGACTTCTCACCCGGCCCCTGCCCTGCTCGCCCTGCTTCAGAAGGCAGGGGTGCGAGGGCATGGAGTGCATCCGACTGCTGGAGGTCGACGCGGTCTACCAGGCAGGGGAGGAACTGGCCGCCCTCGCCCATGGCGCTCCCCGGCGGACCGGGACTCTGGGGTGAAGGTCGATGACGGAGTTGGGCCATACCGTTTCGTCGAAGAGCAAGCCGGTTCAGGCGCAGGAAGGGGGCGGGCCGCTGCCTGCTCCTGCCTCGAGAGGGCCTGCGGCGCGTTCTTCGCCGCCGTGCCGGAGCCGACCCTTGAACGCTCGGCGACCCGAACGTTTGCGGTGACCGAGTGAACCGGCGCGGGACAAGAGAGGGCACGCCGAGGGACGTGCCTACCTTCGTCGACCGCCACACACGAGCGCTCGAGGCGCTCGTGTCAACAGCGGGACGACTCTTTGACGAGAGCCTCGTCCACAGGGAGTGGGCCTTTCTGGACATCGGCTGCGGCATCGGCGGCAACCTCGTGGTGCTCCGGAGGAACGGCATCCGGAGTGCGTTCGGGTTCGACCTAGTTGCGGCCCTCGTGGCCTCCGCGTCAAAGGGACAGGGGTTGGAGAACCTCGCGGTCGCCAACGCCGCTTCGATCCCGTTCAAGACCGGTACCCTGGACGTGTGTCTCCTCTACAACGTCATCGAGCACTGCAGCCGGCCCAAGGAGCTATTGGCCGAAATACGCCGGGTGTTGCGGCCGGGAGGGCTGCTGTATATGGACACGCCCAACGGCAGGTCGGTGGGGGACAGGATCTTTCGCTGGGGGGGACGACTCGTCTACGGCAGGACCAGCCACGTCCAGAGCTTCACCCGCCGCTCGATCGAGGCACTCCTCGCCGACGCCGGATTCGAGGTGTCGGCGAGTCGGGAGCTCTTCGGGATTTACGTGGAGTACCCGCAACTCGGGAGGTTCCCCTGGGTCAAACGGTCCCTCCGGTACCTGTTCGATTCGGAAGTGGCCGGTTGGGAGTACCGGCTGATCCGCAGGTAGTCAGCATGGGCAACCTCTTCAGCCACCTTTTCTATCTCTTCCTAACCTCCCCAGTCCTGTCCCCTGCTGTGAACAGCACCTCGGTGTATCTCTTCCTTGTGATCCCCTTGGTAGATCCTGAGTTCCTCCGCTACCTCAAAAACAAGAGGATCAACCCGAACTTCCTGTTCGCCGCTCTGCTCCTTCTTACTGCCTCGATCCCGTACGCGAGCCTCCACTTCGGGCTCAAGGTTGTCTCGATCGTCGTCACCGTAACGTACATGCAGTACACCCTCCAGACGGGAAGGTTCCACCTCTACAAGTACATCAACCTCAACGTCGCCGTGGCGCTGGTCCAGGTGATCGGCCTTCTCGTGTTCCAAAGGGGATGGCTCTTTCCCTTCGACATCGGCACAGCCCTGTGGGGGAAGTACGCCTTGTTGACTGGGCCGACCCCTGCAGAAGCCGAGGGGATCCTGCTCGCCTTCCGCTTCAGCGGGCTCTCCCGGGAGCCCGGGTTCTTTGCCTCTCTCGTCATCGCGAGCTTCCTTCTGCTCTTGGACCATCGGACGGTTCCCCGGCGGAAGCTCCATCTGTTGGTACACACGATCGGCATCGTCGTGTCCTTCTCGAAGATCTCGCTCGCTTTCTTTGCTGTGTTCCCCTTCGTCTTCTTCTCCCGGCGTCTTGTGGAAAAGGTCCCCAAGTCGCTCGTCGTGGGCGGAGTTCTTGCTGCCATGGTCGCGGCGACGTTGTACGTGTACGATCATTATGGCGTCGACTACGTCAACCAGTCCTTCCAACACAGAACCTTTGGATACGCGCTGCTTCGGGAGCTGAGCACGTTGGACCTGTTGTGCGGAGTTGGCTTTCGCAACGTCGTGAGTCGCGCGGGGCAGATTCCTCTTATCATGCATAGCTCGATGTACGAGCGATTCCCCGATATGATCGCGGGCGGTAGCGGCCTCGCGTCGATCATCGTCGACCACGGTGTGCTCTTCTTCCTGATGCTCGTCTTCCTCCTCTACCTCGTGGAAGCCAATGCCTACGAACTCCTGCTCTTCCTCCTGATGTCTAT
>JACRCS010000617.1 GCA_016218905.1 Deltaproteobacteria bacterium | reverse complement strand
TCCCGGCCTCGACCTTCGCCAGGTCCAGGATATCGCTGATGATGTCGAGCAGCGACTTCGCCGACTGCTTCACGTAGCCCAGGTACTCCCGTGCCTTGGGGGGAAGGTCTTCCATGAGCGCGAGCTCGGTCATGCCCATTACGCCGTTCATGGGCGTGCGGATTTCGTGGGACATCCGGGCCAGGAAGTCGCTCTTGGCACGGTTGGCCTCCTCGGCGGCGCCTCTCGCCTCGACGAGCTCCGTTTCGATCCGTCGGCGCTCCTCGGCCAGTGCCACGTAGTCGGAGACCGTCCGGAAGAACTCGAGCTCCTCGCCCTCGAAGAGATCCTTTCGGCGGCTGGCGAACGAGAGCGCGCCCAGCACCCGGTCTCCCGCCAGGAGTGGATGGGAGACCCACGCCCGAACGCCGTGGGCACGCAGGACCTGGACCTTGGGGTCCTCCGACTCTTGGATGTGGGTGGCGTGGAGGGACTCACGCCTCTGCACGGCCGTGCCGCAGAGCGCCTGTCCAAACTCCAACAGGGCCAGCCTCGTGGCCTCCGCGTCGGAGATTCCGGCGCGGGAGTGCAAGCGCAGCGCGTCCCCCTCCCGGGTGACCCGGAAGTGGAGGTAGACGTCGACGGCGAACTGCATCGAAATCAAGGAGAAGAGGGAGCGAACGACCTGGTCCGGGTCTCCCGCGGCGAGCAGGGCCGCCGCCTCCCACGAGAGAAGGCGCAGGCGGGCGTTTTGCGCCCCGAGCGCCTCCTTCGCCCGCTTGCGCTCGGTGATGTCCTGGACCGCCATGCGGCAGTCTTGTCCGTCCTCTGAGCGGGTGGCGTCCAACTGCACGACGACCGCGGGTTTCGCCTCGCCCCGAAGGGACACTTCGCACGACTGCCGGGTTCCATCGGCAAAGACCCGATCGAGAAACGCGGTGAAGGTCGGACGGGTCTTCGGCGAAACGAGAAGAGTGAAGCGCCGGCCCACGAGCCGGGACCGTTTTTCGCCGAGGAGCGCGGCCCCGGCGTGGTTCAGACGGCGGATGAGCCCGCCTTTGTCGAGCGTGACGTAGCCGAGCGGCGCGAAGTCGTAGAGATCCGCGGACGACCGGGCCGCCGCCTCGATCTCCGCCTTCGCCCGGGAGAGCTCCTCGTTCTGCATCTCCAGCTCGACTTGATGGACCTGGAGCTCGTGGACGAGCTTCTTGAAGTCTTCCGCGGTGTGGGGCAGGCTCGTGTCCGGCGCCTTCGCGCGAAGCCGCTCTTCCGCGCTCCTTCGCAGCCTTGCGGCCCCCGGCCTCGCGGCCCTGACCCGGGTCATGGCTTCTCTCTACCGGCTTCTTCGGCGCCCGGCGCCGCATCCATTCCGGCGAGTTGCGTCTCGAGCCTGCCGTGCGCTTGCCGGAGCTCGGCCTCGAGCGCCTTGGCCTTCGTGATGTCGCCGAGGGTGATTACGACGCCGTCGATCCGGTCGTCCACCGTACGGTAGGGCAGGACGCGGGTCTGGTACCAACGCGCCCGTCGCGCGTGGCCACCTCCTTCTCGCGGGAGACCAGCGTGCGCAGCACCTCTTGGACGTCCTCCGCGAGCTCCGGGTACACGAGGGCGGAGGCGATGTCGGTGAACGGCCGACCCACGTCGCCGGGGATCAGCTTGACGATCTCGGTCGCCCGGGCGGTGAAGCGGCGCACGTTGAGCCCGCCGTCCAGGAAGATGGTGGCGATGTCGGTGCTGTTCAGGAGGTTCTTCATGTCGCTGGCGGACCGCGTCAATTCGTCCACTTTGGACTGGAGCTCCGCGTTGAGCGTCTGCAGTTCCTCGTTCAGGGATTGCATCTCCTCCTTCGAGGTCGTGAGCTCCTCGTTGGTGGACTGGAGCTCCTCGTTCGTCGACTGGAGCTCCTCGTTGGCGCTCTTGAGCTCCTCCTGGGAGGACTGCGTCTCCTCCTGGGTGGTCTGGAGCTCTTCCCGAGACTCCTGGAGCAGCCGGTCCAGCGCCGCCACCCGGGCACCTGCCGCCGAACCCTTCCGGGGCCTCGTCGGTTTGTGCTCCTCCTGTGGGAGAGCCGCCCGGTCGGCGAACGCGATCAGCAGCATCCCTCGAAGCGCCCCCGGTTCATCGATGGCCTGAACCGTGACGTCCACGGTCTGTGTGCCCCCGTTCGTCCCAACCTTTACACCCCGCAGCGTCACTGCTCCCGCGCCCTGGCGAGCCCGCTGGAACGCTCCTGTCAACTCGTAGCGAAGCCCCTTGCGGGCCATGGCGAACACGTTCCAGTTGGCTTTGCCCGCTGCGGGCTCCAGGTACTTGCCGGTGCGCCCGCTCACGTAGAGGATCAGAGCTGCCCAGGGCCGGCGCCGCCGCTCGCCGGTCTTCGGGAGGCGCGGCAAACGGCGCAGGGAAGGCCGCTAGCACGGCCGTTGGGCTGACCCAGGTCTTCCGGAAGAGCTTTGCCTTGCCGCTGAGGGGAGAAAAGAGGTCGGAGAAGCCGCCGATCGACTCGGCGCTGCCCAGGAACAGGACGCCCCCCGGGTTGAGGCTGTAGGCGAAGAGCGGCAGGAGCTTCTTCTGGAACTCGGGCTCCAGGTAGATCAGGAGATTGCGGCAGGAGAGGAGGTCGAGCTTGGTGAAGGGCGGGTCCATGACGACGTTCTGGACGGCGAAGATCACCATCTCCCGGAGGATCTTGCCCACGCGGTAGTGGGCTCCTTCCTGCACGAAGAAGCGGCCCAGGCGCTCCACTGACACGTCCGCCGCGATGGCGGCCGGAAACGAGCCCTGGCGCGCCTTGTCGATCGCGTCCCGGTCGAGGTCCGTGGCGAAGATCTGCACGGAGAGGCTCCGCTTGGGTTCCAGCGCTTCGAGGACTTCCTGAAGGAGGATCGCCAGGGAGTGGGCCGCAGAAACTCCTCCAATGCCTCGAGCCCCCCGGCCGAGGCTCCGACGCCCACGACGCCGAGAGAGCCGCCCTTCGGCGCGCCGGTTGCCCGTGCCGCTACCGCGCCGAGCGCTGTTGACGTCCGGGTCCCAGGCTTGGACGAAGCGCGCATGACTCCCTACCTCCGGGGTTCCAGATCCGTGCACGCGCGGAGTATATCAAAGGCAAAAGAACCCTCCAGGCAACGTTGCACCTGCACCCCGACCGCCTGGTCCTTCGGCGGATGGGAGCCTTGGGAGTGAGCGGCGTGTCGGGCGGGTCTCTTCAACGGAGGGCTCTCCTCTCCGGTTGGGAGGAGGGGGTGGCAGCAGCCCGGGCCAAGCGGGAGTGGGAGGCTTGCCGGGCAGGTAGCCGTGTCGGTGCCGCAGGGGGTAGAGCCTCTCCAGGAAGGACGTGGTCCGGGCGTCCAGGCTGCGGTAGGGGCAGTCCGTTGGGCAAACTCCGGTGTGTCCCGCCATTCAGGGCCCTCATTCGCTCGCGACTCCCGCCCTGAACCCGTGATCTGCAGTCATCGACGGATCGCGCTTGACAGGATGACCGCGCGCTCCTATTCTGCGACCCATGAGGTGGTAGATGAAGTCGTACTTGTATGGTGCCAGCGCCGAATACGCTTTGCATTCGCTCCTGATCATGATTGCGCGCACGGAACCTGTGAGCGTGCGCGATCTGGCACGCTTCCAGAACCTCCCGGAGAAGTTTCTCGCGAAGCTGTTCACGCGGCTCAAGAGAGCAGGACTGGTCAACGGGATGGAAGGCATCCGCGGTGGCTTCACGTTGGCCCGTCCGCCGGAGCAT
>JACRCS010000625.1 GCA_016218905.1 Deltaproteobacteria bacterium | reverse complement strand
GGCCGGGCCAAGTTGGTCGACCGCATTCCACAGGGGTGTGCCTCCCTCGACCTGACTCCGAAAGCCGGGGTTGGTGGCCATGGCCCGCGCCGTCAGGGTCATGGCCTCTCGATAGGCGGCCTGCTGCTCCGATGCCGTGCGGGCGTGCGCAGCGCCGAACAGGATCTGCTGATTTCCCAGTTGGGTCAGGGCCGCGTAGTGGGAGGAGTCCGCGGACAGGACGACGCGCCATGCGTCCATCGCCTCTTCCAGATCTGCCCGGTCACCGGCCCGACCCGACAGCTCCTCGGCCCGCGCCACGAGGGCGGCCAAGTCGGAGGCGGGGCGTCGGGGCGCCGGGATCGTCCAGTCGGGTTGCCAGAAGGCGCAGCCTCCAAGGGTGGCGATGGCGGCCAGGATCAAGAAGCGGTGCACTCGGTCCATGCGTATCTCCGTAGGGAAGCCCCAGCTGGTGGATCCGCTTCGACGCGACGCCGCACCCTCGCGGCCGGCCCTCCGGGGGAATCTCGGGTCGATGGCGGAACAAGTCTTGCGCCAGTGGGAGACTTTGGCAACCGCAAGGGGGACTGTCGGCCGGCGCCGTGACGTCCAAGGGGACGTTGTTGATCTATTGACGGATGAAGAGATCTGTGTAGACTTCGGGCATGCCAAGAGGACCGGGGCAGTTAAGGACGCTGCAAAGGTAGTGAATGTATTGCCCTCCTTTGTGCCTCCGCTATCGTTCGGACATGCGACGCACCGCCCGCCTGGACGTCCTCGGCGTCGTCCACCACGTGATGACCCGAGGGATCGATGGATGCCCAGTCTTTCGGGACGACCGGGATCGCGCGGAGTTCCTGCGCCGGCTGGCAGAGGTGTTTGTCGCCGGAATTTGACCGGCCACTCGGAACACCGGCGTGGAACGAACGCGGCCGGAGGGAGATGGGACCCCTCCGCTACCCCTACTCCGGCAGTTCGGTCTTGTCGTAGATTTCTGTCAGAGCCAGCGTGCAGCCGATCGAGGGCAGTGCCACGACGTCTTCCGGGCGGTTGGTCTCTTCGAGGAGCCAGCGGCCGTCGGGTTGGCGCACGTGGTGCTCAACGTGCGGTCGGTCCTGGGCGATGAGGACGTATTCCTTCAGGGACGCCAGCGTGCGGTATTGCTCGAACTTGCCCCCCCGGTCGTAGTCCTTTGTTGACTCGGAGAGCACCTCGACGAGCAAGGTGGGGTTCAGGAGGGTGTCGTTCTGCTCGTCGTCGAACGAGAGCGGACCGCAGACGGCCACCACGTCGGGGTAGGTGTAGAGGCCGGTGGTGGACACCTTGAGCCGGAGGTCGGTGGAGAAGACCCGGCAGTCCCGGTTCTTGAACTGGGTCCCGAGCTCCCGGACGACATTGCTGACGATGAGGACGTGGCGTGCGCTGGCGCCCGACATCGCGAAGACCTCTCCATTGAGGTACTCGCTCTTGAGTTCGGACTGACGCTCGGCGGCAAGGTACTGCGCGGGGGTCAGGAAAGGCCTGGGTTGAACGGCCATCGAACTCTCCGTCGGCGCGCGGTGTGGCCCGTCAATTGGGGGACTCTAGCCCTCGGACGCAAGAGCCGTCAAGCCTCGCCCCGCAGCGTTCTCCAGTGGGTACCTCCCCCTCAATGGCAGCAGGTGCAGGCCAGGTGACGGACCGGATCGAGGCGCCGTCGGCGCCGGGGCGAGCGTCAGGAATTGAGGAGTTCCGTCCGGGGCGTGGGTGTACACTCTCCCCTCTCTCGGCACGTCACACGAGGGCCCACCCTCTCGCCAGAAGGCGCACACGATGAACTTCCGGATCGCGGCCGCCGCCGCACTCGTTCTCTTGGCCGCGGCCTGCGGTCGCCTCACGGCGGAGAACTACGACAAGCTCAAGGTGGGGATGGCTTACGACGAGGTGAAGGGCATCCTCGGTGCTCCGGCCCGGTGCACCGACCTACCCGGGGTGAAGAGCTGCGTGTGGGGGAATGACAAGCGCTCGGTGACCGTGAACTTCATCGGTGAAAAGGCCGTGCTGTTCAGTTCCGAGAATCTTCGCTGACCTCTGGCTGCGCAGGAATCGGCGGAAGCTCCTCCTGGAGGGTCTCAGACCACCAGATCCACCTGCTGCGTCGTCCCGGCGGAGCCGTCCTCCCGAAGGTAGATCCCGGTGGCACGGACCTGACCCTGGAGATCATTGCCTGTGCCTTTGAGGGCAAAGGGGCTCTCGGCGTGGGCCAGGGATAGGGCGCCGATGCCCAGCTCACCGAGGGCGAGCAGGCCCTCGCGCCCGGCCGGGTCGTGGATCCAAACCCGAAGCTCCCCGAAGACCGCGTCGCCCTCGTCGATCCAGCCGTTGCGGTCTCCGTCCAGCGCCGCCAGGTCGGCGTAGCCGTTGCCCGAGCGGGGCCCGAAGAGCTCCGTGCCGTCGTCGATCGTCCCGTTGCCGTTCCGGTCCAGGGCGAGAAGGCCGCTGCCCGGCGCGAGCAAGGGGACCTGCTCGCCCTTTCCGTCGGCGTCGAGGTCAAACACGAAGCGCAGCAGCTCGAGACTTGCCCCGCCGCCCCCGAAGTTCACCACGAGCGGGTCCTGGGCGCGGGCCGCGTCGCCGAACTGCACCCGGGTCTGGGTCTCCTCCCGGTACTCGCGGGCCATCCGCAGTTCTACCGACACGGCCAGCTCCCGGCCATCGGCAGTCGTCACGGTGCCCGCTGCGGCCACGGTCGTCTCCTCGGCCTCCTGTCGAACCTCGGTGCTGCGGAGGTCCACGCCCCAGCCCCGGGCGGTCGGCGGCTGGTCGGGGGCCCCTGCCTGCTTGGCGGAGATCTCGGCGGGCGTCCCGGAAGATGTGAGGTCGCGGGGCTCGAGGAGGCGGATCTTCTCCCCAGTGAGGGCCTCGATCAGGAGCCGGGTCATCAGGGTTCTGGGGTCTTCGGTGACCTCCTCCGACGGCGTCGACGAATTGGCCGGGCCTCTGGGAATAGACGGGCGATAGGTGGCCGCGGGAGGGGACGAGGAGGAAAGGGCTCGGTCGGCCGCCGCGGGCGCAGCGCCGATCCAGGCCCTGACCGATGTCTCCGTGCGGAGGCTCTCGACCTGCCGATGGGCGGTGGTAAACGCCACCGGACCGTTCTGAATCCTCACCCTGTGCCTCCCCGGGCGGCCTCCGTGCCGGCCCTGAAGTACGTAACGGCCAAAACGGCCAGGCGCTTGAGGCGCGGCACTGGAGGTTCGAGCTCGGCTCACGTCTTGTCGGCGGCTGGCCGATCAGTGTATAAGCCCGGGTTCGAGCCAACATTCCCTCCCGACTCGGGTACCCCCCCCACCTCTTCGGAGGCTCCGGTGAAGAAGGCCGTTCTCTGGTCCGTCGCGCCTCTCTCCGCGGCGCTCCTGGCTGTGCTGACCCTGAGGGCGGAACGGCGCGTCCCGCCTCCGCCGCCGGCCCCGACCCACGCCGCGTCGGAGGCCCCGGCCGCCGTGGCGCCCCCGGCGCGGAACAAAAGGGCCTTCTTGAACACCGAGGTCCGGGGTCTGTACGTGACCTCGTGGATCGCCGGCATGAACCGCTTCCGCGAGATCGCCGACGGCGTCGCCGGCTCGGCCCTGAACGCCCTGGTCATCGACGTCAAGGACTGCACGGGAAAGGTCGGCTACGACTCGGCCCTGCCGTTCGTCGCGGCGATCGGTGCTCACGAGCGGCGCATTCGGGACCTGGACGGGGTGCTCCGGTACTGTCAGGAGCGGGAGATCCACACGATCGCGCGGATCGCCGTGTTCCAAGACCCGGTCCTCGCCCGGGCCCGGCCGGATCTGGCGATCAAGGCGCCGGGAGGCGCGATCTGGACGGACCGGAAGGGTCTGTCGTGGGTGGACCCTTCGTCGCGCACGGTGTGGGAGTACAATGTCGGCCTCGCGAAGGAGGCGGCGTCCCGGGGTTTCGACGAGGTGCAGTTCGACTATGTGCGTTTCCCTACCGACGGGAAGCTGTCGAACCTGGTCTACCCGGTCTGGAAGAGCGACGCGCCCAAACACGAAGTGATCAAGGCCTTCTTCCAGTACCTGGATCGGGAGCTGAAGCCCGTGGACGTGCTGGTGTCGGCGGATATCTTCGGCCTGACCGTCCTGGCCGAGGACGACCTCAACATCGGCCAGCGGATCGAGGATCTCGCGCCCTACGTGGATTACCTCTGCCCCATGGTGTATCCGTCGCACTTCCCGCCGGGCTACCTGGGCTTCAAGAAGCCCGCCGAGCAGCCCTACCGGGTGATCTACGACAGCTGCGTGCGGGGCATGGAACGGATCCGGGGGCAGCGGGCGAAGCTCCGCCCCTGGATCCAGGACTTCGACCTGGGCGCCGTGTACGACGAGAAGATGGTGCTGGCGCAGATCCGCGCCCTGCGCGACGCGGGCGCCTTCGGGTTCTGCGTGTGGAACGCCCGAAACGTCTACTCCATGGCGGCGTACAAGGACCCGCTCCCGCGGCCGAGCGCCGATCCGCCGTTTCGGGCCGCGCTGACGGCCGAGTTGGAACGTAAGCGGCTGGCCAAGGCGACCAGGGCTCTTCCCCCCGCGGCGGCGCCGGCCCGCACCGTGCCGAACCCTCCGAAGAGAAGGGTCTGAGCGAGGGTCGACCGGCCGCAGAGGCTCCGACCTCGCTGCTGCACGCTGAATCGCCCCCGGACGTTGCCCCCCGCGCTCCGGTTCCCCGCCTGATCCTGGCGACAAGAGCTCCAAGGTGTCACGCCGGAGTCCCCTGCCCGTCACTCGTGCCCTGCCCCGGGGCGCTGCGACACCATGGCGTCCTTCCGCACAAAGACGTTCCCCGGGGACGGCCAAGGAAGGGGCTTCCCTCCCCGAGAGCGTTCCATCCGATACACGTGCCTGCCTGCGCCATACACTCCCGCGGCGTCCGGAAGAGCCTGCGCGACGTAGGCTCTCGGGGGCTGCGACGCTCCGAAGCCGGCGCTCGGGCTGGTGCCGGTGTACAAGGCGTCCATGCAGCAGCTTCAAGAACGAGCGCGGGTGAAGGAGGCCGATGCTTTGAAATCCCCTTTGATATCCGTGTGGTCACAAATACAAAACTAATAGAGAACGGGATGTGGCG
>JACRCS010000624.1 GCA_016218905.1 Deltaproteobacteria bacterium | reverse complement strand
GGCTCGTGAACGACCGCCCAGTCGGGGTGGTCGCGCTTGAGGCTCTCCACCCGCTCGCTCGTGTAGAAGCTCCCGATGGGCTTCGTCGGCTGCTGGAAGGCGGGGTCGCCCTTGTCCACGAGCACCTGCGTCACCACCGTCACCGCGGGCTTGCGGATGCCCCTCCGGAGGAGCTCGTTCTGCATCGCCTGCTGGATGTGGTACCCGATGGCGCCCTGCGTGTCCGCCACGCAGCTCACGAGCGGCACGAAGTGCATGCCCTCGTGCTCGTGGGCGATCTCGGAGCGCTGGAGGATGAAGCCCACCTGGGGACCGTTGCCGTGGGTGATGACGACGCTCCAGCCGTCTGCCACCAGGTCCACGATGTGTCGGGCAGTCTCGCAGACCACCTCGTACTGGAAATGGACCGCCACGTGCTGCTCGTCCCGGATGAGGGAGTTCCCCCCGATCGCGATGACGGCCAGTTTCTCGATGCCCGTTCTCATGGCGACCCGGTTACTTCCCGTTCCGCTCCACGTAGATGGTGGGGAGCACGGCGTACATGGCGACGGCCTGGACGAGCTCGCTCTTCCACGTCTTCTCGTCGGGGGCGTGGGCCTGGTCCTCGTGGCCCGGCCCGAAGCCGAGACAGGGGATGCCGAAGCGGCCGGTGATCGAGACCCCGTTCGTGGAGAACGTCCACTTGTCGACCACGGGCTCCTGCCCGAACAGGCCCCGGTAGCTCTCGACGAGCGCCCGGCAGGCCGGGTGCTCCTCCTCGACCTTCCAGGAGGGGAAGTACGCCTCAGTCGGGTAGACGAGCCCGGTGTAGGAAGGATCCGAGTAGTCGTACATCGAGACCTCGGCCTTCGCCTCCTGCACCGACGGGAGGCTCCGGATCTCCGCCAACGCCGACTCGGCCGTCTCCCCGGCGGTGAGCCGCCGGTCGATGGAGATCGTGCAGGAGTCCGCGACCGCGCACCGGGAGGGGGAGCTGAAGAAGATCTCGGAGACGGTGAGCGAGCCCTTCCCGAGGAAGGGGTCGTCGGGGAGCCGGCCGTGGAGCGCCTTCAGCTCGAGGAGGATCGGCGCCATCTTGTAGATGGCGTTCTCGCCGCGCTCGGGCGCGGAGCCGTGACAGGAGACTCCCCGCGTCATGACCTTGATCTCCATCCGGCCCCGCTGCCCCCGGTGGATCCGACAGGAGGTGGGTTCGGTGGAGACGACGAACTCGGGCCGGATCTTCTCCTCCTGGACGAGGTACTGCCAGCAGAGGCCGTCGCAATCCTCCTCCTGGACCGTGCCGGTGACGAGGAGGGTGTAGTCGCCTTCGAGGCCGAGCTCCTTGATGAGCTTCCCCGCGTACACGAGGGCCGCCATCCCGCCCTCCTGGTCGCTCGCGCCCCGGCCGACGATGATCTCGTCGTCCTCGTAACCCTGGTACGGGTCGTGCGTCCAGAGGCTCCGGTCGCCGACGCCGACGGTGTCGATGTGCGCGTCCATGGCGATCAGGCGCTTCCCCCGGCCGATGTAGCCGAGGACGTTCCCCATGGGGTCGATCTCGACGCGGTCGAAGCCGACCTTCTCCATCTCCTCTTTGATCCGTTGGGCGATCGCCCGCTCGCCCTTGCTCTCACTGGGGATGGCGATCATGGCGCGCAGGAACCTTGAAACCTGCGGCTTATACTCCTCCGCTTTCTCCAAGACCTTCTTGAAATCCACGTTCATACGAGCTCTCTCGATCTGAGTTCCAGGCGGATGTTCTCCGGGAAGGTTTCCGGGGAGCGGTGCAAGGCGCGCAGAGGGCAGGATCCGTGTACGGTCGAAGGGCGAGCGTAGAAAAGGGGACCGGAAGGGTCAAGGGAAAAGAAACGAGAATTTCAGGAAGCGCCGAGGGCGGTCCGTTTGGATCAGGATTCGATTAAGCACGCCCGCGAGGAGCCCGCTCGCCGACCGACGGGACCGACCAGACGCGACCGACCTGCAGCCGCCCTCCATTTGACCCGACGACCTCCGAGGCCTCCGGGCCTTTCGCGCCGATTACCCGGAGTGCGAATCCCTGCTACTCTACCGGGGCACCGAAAGGCTGCGGACGGACGGGGTCTGGTGCCTCCCGGTGACGGACTTCCTCCGCCACCTGGAGCCTTCACGTCTCCTGACGGAATGAAGTGACAGATCTCGAAGACCCTTCGCACTGAGTCCCCTGGAGAGGCGCAATGGAGTACGTCCTCGTCCCCCTGGTCGCCCTCGTCGCTTCTACCCTCACGCTCTTCTCGGGCTTCGGGCTCGGCACGCTCCTCATGCCCGCCTTTGCGCTCTTCTTCCCGGTCGACGTCGCCGTCGCCCTGACGGCCGTGGTCCACGGGCTGAACAACGTCTTCAAGTTCGGGCTTCTGGGAAAACACGCCGACCGCGGGGCCGTCCTGCGGTTCGGGCTGCCCGCCATGGTCGCGGCCGTGGCCGGTGCCTGGCTGCTCGTCCGGCTCGCGGATCTGCCTCCCCTGACGACCTACCATCTCGGCTCTCGATTGCTCGAGGTCTCGCCGGTAAAGGTCGTGGTCGCCGCCATCATGGCGTCCTTCGCGATCCTGGAAGTCTTACCCGGGTTCGAGCGCCTCGAGTTCCATGAGCGTTACCTCCCGCTCGGAGGGCTCGTCAGCGGCTTCTTCGGAGGGCTCTCGGGACATCAGGGGGCCCTGCGCTCGGCGTTTCTCGTCCGCGCGGGCCTCACGAAGGAGGCCTTCGTCGCGACCGGCGTCGTCATCGCGGTCCTCGTCGATCTGAGCCGCCTCTCCGTGTACGCCGCCCAGTTCGCCGTCGCCGGACTGAAGGAGAACCGCCTCCTGCTCGTCGTCGCCACCGCCGCCGCCTTTGCCGGTGCCTTCGTCGGCAAGCGCCTGCTCGGGAAAGTGACGCTGCGTTCGGTTCAACTCGTCGTCGCCGCCATGCTCATCGTCATCGCCGTGCTCCTGGCGCTAGGCCTGGCCTGAGCGAACCGCCGGCCCGCTCCTCCTTGCCGTCCCTCCGCCCGGCTAACCGCCGCGGCGGGTTCAAGGTAGTTGTCGCCTAGCCCCACGCCCCACACCCCACGCGCGGAAATCAAACTTCTTTTCTGCAGAAATCAAGCTTCCCTGATACCGGGGGCGGGCGGGGCACCTGTACATCTATGGACCAAGATTCACCCAGCTGGCGCACCAACACCGTTTGGGGCGCTCGGATTCAGGGGTGATCCGCTCTCTCCTCCCACTTATACCTCTTTCGGAAGGGACAGCTCCGGAAGAGTGTTCGACTACGACGAAAGCATTTCGCTCATCGCGCGCAACTGTAAAGTCCCCATCTACTCTTCTTACGAATTCAACATCGGCTACGCGCTCGCGGTCGGGGGCACGTGTCGGGTCCACTCCAGGATCGGACAGGGAACGCGGGTCGTCGTGGAGGTGCCGCTATGAGCATCACCGTCTTCTTGGCCGACGATCACAGGATGGTAAGGGAGGGCTTCCGGCTTCTCCTGGAGAGTGAAGTCGACATCAAGGTGATCGGCGAGGCCGGGACGGGGACGGAGACCGTGAGGCTGGTGACGAAACTGACGCCGGACGTGGTCCTGATGGACATCGCGATGCCCGAAATGAACGGGGTCGAGGTAACGCACCAGGTCTGCAAGAGCTGTCCTTCGACAAAGGTCATCATCCTTTCGATGTATTCGAACTCGCTCCACATATCGAGGGCGTTCAAGGCGGGTGCTCAAGGGTACATATTGAAAGAGTCTGCAGGCGAGGACGTCATCAAGGCGGTGAGGACCGTCCATGGGGGGAGAATCTTCTTGTGCAACAAGATTGCGGACGTCGTCGTCGACAAGTACATCAAGGGTGGTGTTACAGATCAGGGACGGGACCCACTGGCGGAGCTGAGCGCCCGTGAAAGACAAATTCTCCAGCTGCTGGTGGAAGGCAACTCAAACAGCCGGGTCGCCGAGATTCTTTTCCTATCGATGAAAACAGTCGAGACCTACCGCAGTCATCTCATGCAGAAACTAGGAATCACCGATCTTCCCGCCCTCGTCCGGTTCGCGATTCGCCATGGATTGACGCCCCTGGAGTGAAGCCGCCGCCCGGATGCCGAAGGGCCCCCGCGCAGTTCACCCCTTGACTGGTCAGCGCGATGCTCACCACGCCATCAGACTCGGCAGGAAGGTCGCAAGCTGGGGGAAGATCACAAGCACGGCCGTGCAGAGCACCATCGCGCCGAGGAAGGGGAAGATCCCCCGGAAGATCGTCTCCATCGGCACGTCCCCCGCCACTCCCTTGATGACGTAGACGTTGATGCCCACGGGGGGCGTGATCACTCCCATCTCGCCGACGAGCACGATGATCACGCCGAACCAGATCGGGTCGAACCCGAGCTTCATGATGACCGGGTAGAGAACGGGAACGGTGAGCGTGATCAGCGCCAGCGAATCCATGAAGCAGCCGCCGATGAGGTACCCGAAGATGATCAGAGCCATGATGAGGTAGCGCGAGACCGGAAGCCCGCCGACCCAATCCGAGAGTTCGAAAGGGACTCGGGTCACCGCCATGAAGTGACCGAAGAGCGTTGCGCCGGTCACGATCAGAAACACCATGGCCGTGATTCGCGTCGTCTCGGCGAGGGAGGTCACGAACCCCCGCCAGGTGAGCTGACGCCTCAGGAGCGCGATGAGAAGCGCGCCGCCCGCGCCCCCTGCGCCAGCCTCGGTCGCCGTGAACCAGCCCAGGAAGAGCCCCCCCATCACCAGGGCGAAGAGGGCCAGCATCTCGCCCACGCCGGAGAGGCTCCCCAGCCTCTCTCTCCAGGGGGCTTGCGCTCCGGCGGGGCCGAGCCGCGGATTTCGGCGGCAGATGGTATACACCGTGGCGGCGATGAGGGTGGCGAGAAACAAACCGGGCAGGATGCCGGCGGCGAACAGCTTGCCGATGGACTGCTCGGTCAGGATGCCGTAGATGATGAGGACGGTACTGGGGGGAATCATGATCGCGAGGCTACCGGCGGAGGCGACGCAGCCGGTCGCGAGTCCCGGGTCGTAGTCGTACTTCTTCATCTCCGGCAGGATCACCTTCCCCATGGCGGCCGCCGCGGCGGTCGTGGAACCGCAGCAGGCACCAAAGGCGGCGCAGGCGTAAGCCGTGGCGATGCCGAGGCCGCCCGGCAACTGGCCGAGGAACTTGTACGCCGCGTCGTAGAGCCGCCCCCCCATTCCCGAATGGAACGCCAGCGTGCCCATGAAGACGAACATGGGGATCACGGTCAAGGAGTTCGAGGAGAACATCACCCAGAAGTCCTTGCCGAGGATGCTGAGGGCTCCCTGGAGACTCGTGACGGACGCGAAGCCGACGAACCCCACCAAAGCCATGGCGTACGCCACCGGCATCCGGAGCATCATCAGAGCGACGAGGACGACGATCGAGAGGACGGCTACGGTGCTCGGGCTCATCCTTTCACCGCCTTGCCGAGCGAGTTCACACATTGGAGGAGAATCACGACGCAGAGCAGCGCGAAGCCGAACGCCACCCCGTAGATATACGGGTAGAACGGAACTTGCGCGGTCATGGAGACTTCGCCGGACCGCCGCATGTCTTCGGCCAGCGCAAGGCACTGCCACGTGACCACGGCGAAGAGGGCGAGGGCGAGCACGCCGGCAAGGCTGTCGATCACCCCTTGGGCGCGGCGCGGCAGGCGTTCGACGAGCATCTCCACCTGGGTGTGGCCCCTCTCGACCGCGCAGTGGGCCAGGGCGAACGCCACCGTGAGCGCCCCGAGAAAACCCACGTAGTCGTAGGCGCCGTAGAGGGGCATTCCGAGCTTCCGCAACGCAACGCTCACCACGACGAGGACCAGCATCGCGAACACCCCGGCCCGCGCGATCCAGTCGCAGAGCCTGCAGAAGGCGCGCACGGAGTTCTGGAGAGAATCCATCCGTCTCAGCCTCTATCGTGGGAGTCTGGTGTCCCGTTCGGGAAGTTCCTTCTTTCTATTTCGCCCCAGCGTATGGCCGAACGGCGTTGATTCGCCGCCGTTCGGCCTGCTGGTTGCGATGCACGAACCAACCGCACGGGACACTAGGGCTTCCACGGTTCGTACTTGCCCTCGTTGTGTTTGTCCATCACCTTCGCGGCACTGTTTACAATGTCCTCGCCGGGCAGCCCCTTGGACTTCAGTTGGGCGATATATTGGCCCCGAACGGGATCCAGCAGCTTCGTCAACCTGGCGAGTTCCTGTTTCGAAAGCTGGAGGAACTCGTGGCCTTTGCCTTCCCGCTTGGCGTATTCCATCCCGCGTTTTTGGTTGTGCTCCCAGATCTGCCCCGCCTCTTTCACCGCCTCTTCGGCCACGGAGTCGAAGGCGTCCTGAAGGTCTTTGGGGAGGGACTTCCACTTCCCCTGGTTCATGACGACGTAGAAGAACTCCGAGTAGAACTGCGGGACAAACGTGGAGTACTGGAAGACCTCGTTGTGCTTCCAGCCTTGCAGGGTCTCCAGGGGAGAGATGAGCGCGTCGATGGTCCCCTTCTGGGCCGCGAGGTAGGTTTCTCCCATGACCATGGCGACGGGCTCACCTCCTACGGCCTTCACACCGCCGGTGCCCGCCCTGGTCACGCGGATCTTCAGGCCCTTCATGTCGTCCACGCTCCGGACCGGCTTCTTCGTGTGCATCCAGCCGGGACCCGTCGCGTAGAGATAGAGGACCTTCACGTCCTGGAGTTCCTTCGGTTTCCACTTGTTGTAGTGCTCCCACACGGCCCGGGCCGCGGCGTCGGCGCTTTCGGGGGGCGCGATGCCGGGCTCGTTGAGCGCAAGCATGACGGGAAACCGGCCTGGGGTGTACCCGAACGAAGAGGTGCCCGCGTCGACGATCCCCTTGACCACACCATCGTACAGTTCGGAACCGCCGATCAGGGTGCCGACGGGGTACCACTTGACGTCCAGGACGTATTTGCCTTTGGTCGCTCTTTCAACCATCTTGAAGTATCGGGTCAACTGCTCCGCCTGAGTGAAGTGGCTGGCCGGCCAGATGTGGGCGAAGCCTATACTGAGCTTTTCCGGAGCTGCCTCGGCTGAGGCACCGAAGAGGAGCGCGGCAAGTGCGGCGATGACCATCCGAGTCGTGGATCGGCTCTTCATTACTCTGCCTCCTTCTCTCCAAGGTTGACCGCGTTGCGAATGATTTCTCCCTCCGCGACCCGGCCCACTCGGCGTGCTCCGCTTGCCGCGCGGGACGGTCCTGGACGACGGTCACTCCAAACTTTGGTTGGACCATACACTCATCACGCGCTCGGGCTGTGACGCTCACGGCCGTGACGGTAGCTCCCCCTTTCCTCCCCTGTCAATAGAGATGGCGTTCTATTATCCTGCAATTCCGGCTTGACACCTGAAGGGCCCCCTCTATATCGTTACATATGTAAACGTTACACCGCTGACCCGACGAGGTCCCGTGGGCGCACGAGTCCGGAACGCAACCGAAGCCGAAGTGCGCATGCTCAACACCTACATCCGCTTCCAGCGGGCGGCGGAGTCGGTGACCACGCGCATCCACCGCGACCTCCCTAAGCATCAGCTGAGCTTCAGCCAGTACGGCGCGCTCGAGGCCCTGTACCACTTGGGCCCGCTCTGCCAACGGGACCTCGCCGCGAAGCTCCTGAAGAGCGCACGCAACATCACCATGGTCGTCGACAACCTCGAGAAACGGGGGCTCGTGCGGCGGGAGCGCGACTCGCAGGACCGCCGCTACCTGCACGTCCACCTGACGGAAGAGGGCGCACGGGCCTTCGAGGCGGTCTTCCCCTCCATCAAGGCGGGGATCATCGCGGAGATGGGGACCCTCACCCCCGAGGAGCAAGACCAGTTCGGTGCCTTCTGTCTGCGGCTGGGGAAGAGGCCGGCCGCCGGGTAGAAGATCGTCTCCGCGGAGTCGTGAACGGGAGGACGAGCCGATGAGAATGGAGGGGTTCACCCCCTACGATCCGGCGGTGGAGGACCTCATCTCGCCCATCCGGCCGTGGAGTACGTGGCGGCCGTCGGCATGCCGGACAGGGATCTGGGCGAGCAGGTGTGCGCCTACGTCGTCTGCTCCGAGGGCCACTCCCTCACGCACGAGGAACTCCTCGCCTACCTCCAGGGCCTCGGTACGGCCAAGGCCCTCCAGCCGGCCTGGACGGAGTTCGTCCGCCAGATTCCCCTCACCGCCGCCGGCAAGGCCGACAGGAAGGCGCTGCGGTCGGACCTCGAAGCGAAGCTGAAGGCGCAACGAAGCGCCTGAGCGCGCCGGCCCTGAAGGAGGAGACCATGCCGTACCCGACGCTCTTCACCCCGCTGAAGATCAACGGTCTGACCCTGCCGAACCGGATCATGCGGACGTCACAGGTATCCGGGCTCGCCACGGAAGACGGCCACGTCACGGAGGAGCTGAAGGCGAGATACCGGCGGGAGGCCCAGGGTGGCGTCGGCTCCATCGTCGTCGAGGCGGCGGTCGTCCTCCCGTCTCGCAGCTCCTACAACCTCCGCATCAGCGACGACAGCTTCACCGCCGAGCTGAAGGGCCTCGTGGAAGCCATCCGCGACGCCAACGCCGAGACGAGGGTCGGCATCCAGATCATGCACTTCCTGAAGATCTCCAAGAGCGGCTGGCGGCAGAAGGTCACGGACTTCGCCCGGGAGGACCTGCCCGTCATCGTGGAGCTCCACGCCCAGGCCGCCCGGCGGGCGGTGGCGGCGGGCTTCGACTTGATCGAGCTCCACATGGCCCACGCCTACACGCTCTCCTCGTTCCTCTCGCTCTCGAACGGGAGGACGGACGAGTACGGCGGCTCGCTCCCGAACCGGATGAGGCTGCCCCTGGAGGTCTACCGGGCGGTGCGCCAGGAGGTCGGAGCGACCTACCCGCTCGGGGTGCGGATCAACGGCGAGGACTTCACGATCAAGGGGACGACCCTCCTCCAGAGCCGTCCCATCGCGAGGAAGCTCGCCGAGGTGGGAGCGGACTTCATCAGCGTCTCGGCCGGGAGCCGCTTCGAAGACGCCCCGCCGCCCCCGCCGGGCAGTCCCCCGGACCCCATGTCGGGCTACAGCGGCCATCGGATGAGCCCCGACTGGTGGTTCCCGGACCTGACCCACCTCTATCTGGCGGAGGCGATCCGGGAGGAGATCCGGGAGAGCGGCTACGAGGTTCCGATCGTCACCGCGGGGAAGATCCGGACCCCGAAGCAGGCAGAGGGCGCGCTCGCGGCGGGGAAGGCCGACCTGATCGGCCTCTGCCGCGCGCTCCTGTGCGATCCCGACTGGCCCGCCAAGGCGAAGGAGGACCGGGGAAACGAGATCGTCACGTGCACCGCCTGCAACTGGTGCCTGGAGGCGGACACCCGGATGGAGAAGGTGAGCTGCTCCCGCTGGCCCGAGAAGAACCTCGTGGCGCCGACGCCCTGGGAGCGGGGGCACGCGCGGGCGAGCGCGCTGTCGAGGGAGCCGGAAGAATGAAGAATGAGGCCTAAAGAAGCCTGTCCATTCGGTCCACTTCGTCCATTTCGTCCATAACCTGCTTACCCGTTGGAGGTTAGCCATGGAGATTCGGAAGGTCGGGGTGTTGGGTGCGGGTCAGATGGGGGCCGGGATCATCCAGGTCTTCGCCGAGGCGGGCTACGAGGTGGTGGCCGTGAGCCGGACCGAGGAGACGCTGAAGCGGGCGGTGAAGGGGCTCGAGAAGCGCCTCGCGGGCAAGGTCGAGAAGGGCAAGCTGTCCCCCGACGAGAAGAGCGCCGTCCTCGCGCGGATCCGCACCACGACGGAGCTTCGGGACCTCGCCGACTGCGACCTCGTCGAGGAGACCATTTCGGAGAGTCTGGACCTCAAGAAGGCCGTGCTGGCCGAGCTCGACGGCCTCTGCAAGGCGGAGACGATCTTCGGCTCGAACACCTCGGGGCTGAGCGTGACGGACATGGCCGCGGCCACGAAGCGCGGCGACCGGGTCCTCGGGATGC
>JACRCS010000623.1 GCA_016218905.1 Deltaproteobacteria bacterium | reverse complement strand
TGACGATCGCCTCCGCTACTGCATCTCGGGGAAGTTCGTACTCGAACGCTTGTGCAACGGATGCTCGATTCCCACCGGACCCCTAACCCAACACTCCAAGCTCGAGCTCTCCGGCGATCCCGGCACGATTCACGAGCTCTTTCCTGCCAGGGTCCTGTCGAGGTTGAAGGCGGCGCTGATGAGCGTCAGGTGCGTAAACGCCTGCGGGAAGTTTCCCAGAGCCTCACCCGTGGCTCCCGTCTCTTCGGCATAGAGCCCGAGGTGATTCGCATACCCCAGCATCTGCTCAAAGATGAGCCTCGCCCTGTGGATCCACTCCGGGTCGGCCAGATGGCCCCGGGTCAGCGCCTCGACGAGCCAGAAGGTGCAGAGGTTGAAGGTCCCCTCCTCACCGGTGAGGCCGTCGAAGGACTTCTCCGGGCTGTAGCGGTAGACCAGGTTGTTGGAGAGTAGCCCTCCTTGGGCCGGGCTCTCCATGATGGTTTCGAGCGTGCTGATCATGCGAGGGTCCATCGGCGACATGAAGAAGACCAGCGGCATGATCAGGTTCGAAGCGTCCAGGTGCTCGCTCCCGTAACTCTGCACGAAGGCCCTGCGCTCTTCGCTCCAGCCCCGGTCCATGATGTCCTCGTAGATCTCGTCCCGAACGCTTAGCCATCGCTGGCTCTGCGAAGCCGGGAAAGAGCGTTGTCTCGCGAGTCGCAGGCCGCGGTCGAGGGCGACCCAGCACATCAGCTTCGAGAAGACGAACTGCTGCCTCCCAGATCGTACCTCCCAGAGGCCTTCGTCTTTCTTTCGCCAATTGTCGCATACCCAGTCGAGCATGACTCTGAGATGCCCCCACAGCTCATACGAAATGGGAGAGCCGTGCTTGTTGAAGAGGTAGACCGAGTCGATCAGCTCTCCGTAGATGTCGAGTTGGAGCTGGTCGTAGGCGCCGTTGCCGATCCGAACGGGGCGCGAGCCTTTGTATCCCTCCAGGTGGTCCGGGGTGGTCTCCTTGAGGTCGTGCTCTCCGCGGATCCCGTAGACGATCTGAAGCGGGCCGCCTGAGGACCGTTCATGGCACCTCGCCTCCAGCCATTGCATGAACGCCGAGGCTTCTTCGGTCAGCCCGATCCGCATGAGCGCATAGAGGGTGAACGCGGCGTCCCGGATCCAGGTGTATCGGTAATCCCAGTTGCGCACGCCGCCCATGGCCTCGGGAAGGCTGCAGGTCGGTGCGGCGACGATCGCACCGGTCGGCTGGTAGGTGAGTAGTTTCAGCGCGAGGGCGGAGCGGCGCACCATGTCACTCCACCTGCCGGCGTAGGTGCACTTCGAGATCCACCGCAACCAGAATTCGACCGTACCGAAGAGAGCCTCGCGGGATTCAGTGTCCGACGGGCTGGCAGGAACGCTCTCTCCCGGCCCGAGTTCCTGGAAGACGAAGGTGGCGGACTGCCCCTCCGCCAGATTGAAAGCGCCGAACACTCCGGTGCCGTCCTCCTTCAGCGGGACCGGAGCCGAGAGCCCCATGCGCAGACCAGACGCTTCGAAGACGGCCCCCTGCGGCACGAGCTTCACCGTGTGGGAAGCGCGCGCGTAGTCGAAGGCCGGACGGCACGCCACGAAGAGCGGAACCTCGCCCCGGACCACCTGGACCCGGCGAAGGAGCTTCGTCCGATGAGGAACCCTCCCGTTCGGAGGGACCAGGAAATCCGAGACTTCGGCGACGCCCTCGACCGAGAGGAAGCGGGTGATGAGGACGTTCGTCTCGGGCCAGTAGAGCTGCTTCTCCTTGAGGCATTCGCAGGTCGGGGAGATCTTGAAGCGTCCGCCTTTCTCGTCGTCCAGGATGGCTCCGAAGAGACTGGGCGAGTCGAAGGCCGGGTAGCAGAACCAGTCGATGGAGCCGTTCTTCCCCACGAGCGCCGCCGTATGCATGTCGCCGATGAGGCCGTAGTCCTCGATCGCAAGGTATCCCACCGTCATCCCTCCCTCGAGAGAGCGACATCCACGAAGACTTTGACGGCGTCGGGAGCGGCGAGGGACGGAACGATCTCGTGGTGGTTCTCGAGTCCGCCGATCCGATGGGTCAGAAGCCCCGAGAGCCACCCTGGCCACTGAAACTCACACTGGGCGAGGTCCTTGATCCCCTCCTCGAAGTGCTCGCGGTTGGCGTTTACCGTGCCCACCATGACCTTGTTCCCGAGCACGAACCCGAGGTTGATCCGGTCCGCGGGAACCGTGATGCTGCGGCCTCCGCCCGTCACGCTGGAAAGGACGAGGACGCCGTTCTTCCCGTGGATGTTCATCGCTTCGTACGCGAGGGGGGAGTACCCGGTCGCCTCGAAGATGACGTCGAAGGGCCCGTGATCCTTCGAGGCCTCGGCGAGGGAAAGGTCTTTCGTGCTGTGGTAGCAGGCCCCGATCCTCCAGAGGAGCTCAGAGTTGTAGTACGGCGGTGTCGCGAGCCCGAAGCTGCAGACCTCGAGCCCGCGGATCCGAAGAGCCATCGCGGCCAACAGTCCGATCGGGCCGGCCCCGAGCACCGCGGCCCTGTGCGGCCGCCAGATCCTCATCCTGCGCTGGATTTCGTAGGCCTGGGAGATTCCCTTCTCGATCACGCTGGTCGGCTCGAGGAGGACGCCGGTTTCTTTCAGGCCGGAGGGCACCCTGACGAGATACTCCGGCTCGTCGACGTAGTGCTCGGTCAGGAAGCCGTGCAGGAGGTTGATGCCGCGCTCGCGGTACTCCTCGTCCGTCGTCATGTCGTACATGCCGATCCGGTCGTAGATCGACCCTCCGGGCCGCCGGACGGTCGGGACGACGAGATCGCCCGGGCTCAACTCGACGACGCCGGAACCGACGGCCTCCACGAGGCCGAGCGATTCGTGGCCGAAGATGAGATAGTCGTCCCCGGGGGGCGGCCTTCCATACGCGGCCGCGATGATCTCCCGGTCCGTACCGTCCAACCCTACCTTTAGGACCCTCACCAGAACGCCTCGCCCGTTGGGGATCGAGTCCAGGGCCGGTTCCTCGACTTCGCGCAGGTGAACCGAATCGGATTTGCCGGGATGCACGGCCAGGGCCTTCATGTTGCCACCTCCGGATTCGGCGGTCGTGGGCCCTTCTTCCGGAACCAGCCCGAGGAAGGCCGGCGTCTACGCCCCCTCCCCCAACGGCGGATAGTCGATGTATCCCTTCTCCTCCCCCGCGTAGAGCGTGAGGTAGTCGGGCTTGTTCATCGGGGCGTCTTTTCGGAGGAAGCGCTCGGGAAGGTCGGGGTTCGCCAGGAAGAGCATGGCGTAGGCAACGAGGTCGGTTTCGTTCTTCTCCAGGGCGGCGTTTCCGCTCTCGGCGTCGTAGCCGCCGTTCGCGATCAGCGTTCCCTTGAACTTCTCGCGGACGAGGTTCGTCACCCTCGCCTGGCCCGCGGGCGGGGCGGTTCCTCCGTGGAAGGATTCAAAGATGTGGAGGTAGCCGAGGTCCAGTCCGGTGAGCTCCTCGGCGAACCTCCCGAAGGTCTCCGGCGGGTTGGAGTCGGACATGGAGAAGAGGGGGAACCAAGGCGAGATCCGATAACCGACTCGGGTCGGGCCCCATACGTCGATCACCGCCTCCGTCACCTCAAGGGGCAAGCGCATCCGGTTCTCGACGCCCCCTCCGTAGGCGTCTACCCTTCGGTTCGCCCCGTCCCTCAAGAACTGGTCGAGGAGGTAGCCGTTGGCTCCATGGATCTCTATCCCGTCAAAGCCCGCCGCTTTGGCGTTCTCCGCGCCCTTCCGGAAGCTCTCGACGATACTGGCTAACTCCCCGGTCTCGAGCGCCCTCGGGGTCGGGATCTTCTTCTTTCCCTCGAAGGTGAAGACCTCGCCCTCGACCGGAAGAGCAGACGGGGCAACCGGGAGCTCTCCGCCGTGGAAGTCCGGGTGCGAGACCCGGCCCACGTGCCAGAGCTGGGCGTGGATCTTCGAACCGGCCTCATGGACGGCCTTCGTGATGGTCTTCCAGCCATCCGCCTGCTCCTGGGAGTGGATACCTGGAGTGCGGATATAGCCGACGCCCTGCGGGCTTACCTGCGTGGCTTCACTGACGATGAGCCCCGCTCCGGACCTCTGCCGGTAGTAGACGGCCGCCATCGGATTCGGCACGTTGCCGGCGAGGGCGCGGCTGCGGGTCATCGGCGCCATCACCATCCGGTTTCGAAGCTCGAGGTCGCCCATTCGGTACGGCGTCAAGAGAAGCATGGCTAGCCTCCGAAGGGGGCGTCGATGGCGTAGAGCCAGGTCCCGTCGGCTTGCCGACGGAGGACCTCGATGCTGCGGCCCTTGAGGTTCACCGCGCAGCCCCCCGGCGCGCCCCCCGTGAGGCTCCACTCCGCCCGGACAAGCGCCACGCCTTCCGCCTCGACGGCGCTCTTCACCTCGAGACGAAACTCCCCGCAGAGGGCGAGGAACCCGTTGAGCGCCTCCCGGAGTCCCTCGGTTCCCGTTACGATCTGGCCCCCCTGCATCACGAGCGACGCGCCCGGCTCGTAGAGGGCGAGGAGCCGCTCCGGATCCCCCGCGGCAAAGGCCTCCGCAAAGAGGCGACCGACGTCCTCAGGTTTCCCGGCACCCATCTCTGTCTCCTCTCGAAGCTCGTCGGTAGATGCGTCTCTCCCCGATCACTAAGCTATTAGCTACACGTCCACCGGGGTCTTCGCCCCCTCGTTGAAGCGATTCGTGAAGTTCGCCGTCGCGACCGTGAGGACGAGCTCGACGATCTGTGTTTCGCTGAAGTGTTCAGACAGGCCGTTGAGATCGGCTTCATTGACGCCCGCAGGATACCCGGTGAGGACGTCGGTGAAGTCCAGCACGGCCCGCTCTGCGGCTGTCCAGACCTCCCACTGCTTTCCTCCGGGTTCCTTCAGGGCGCGGATCTGCTCGTCGGTCAAACCGGACTGCTTCCCCGAAGCAGTGTGTGCCTTGCTTCAGTACTCGCAGCCGTTGAGAATTGAGGTCCTCAGG
>JACRCS010000613.1 GCA_016218905.1 Deltaproteobacteria bacterium | reverse complement strand
TCGTGGATGTTGACCGGGATCTCAGGGTCGTAGACCTTCTTCAGCGCCCCGACGACCTTCTGCTCGAGGTCGGCGGCGGGAGCGGCGGGGGTGGAGTCGGGCATCGCGACGGACATCTTGTTACTCCGTGGAGGCCGCCACTCCAGCCCCCGCGAGCGCCGAGTGGAGCGTGTGCCAGGCGAGCGTCGCGCACTTGACGCGGACGGGGAATTCGCGGACGCCGGAGAAGACGGCGAGCTTGCCGAAGCCCTTTGCCTCAGTCTTCACGTCGGGCGGACCGGTCAGGAGGTCGTGGAAGCGTGTGAAGAGCGCCTCGGCCTCTTCCGTGGTCTTTCCCTTGACGGCTTCGGTCATGAGAGAGGCCGAGGCCTTCGATATGGCGCACCCCTTCCCCTGGAAGCCGATTTCCTGGATGACGCCGCCGTCCACCTTCACGTAGAGAGTCAACTGGTCGCCGCAGAGGGGGTTGTGGCCGATGCCGGAGTGGGTCGCCCCCTCCAGGGCCCGGAAGTTCCGGGGCGTCTTGTTGTGGTCGAGGATGACCTCCTGGTAGAGGTCGGTCAGGGCCGTCATGCGCCGAATACCTCGAGGACCTTCCGGAGGCCGGCGGCAAGCGCGTCGACCTCCTCGCGCGTGTTGTAGAGGCCGAAGGAGGCGCGCGCCGTCGCGGGGAGGTCGTAGCGGGTCATGACCGGCTGCGCGCAGTGGTGGCCGGTCCGGATGCACACGCCTTCCTGGTCGAGGACCGTCCCGACGTCGTGGGGATGGACGTCGCCGAGGACGAACGAGACGACGCTCGCCTTCTCGCGGGCCGTGCCGATGATCCTGAGGCCGGGGATCTCGGAGAGGCGGGCCGTGGCATACGCGAGGAGGTCCTTCTCGTGCGCGGCGATCTGCGGCAGGCCGAGGGTGGTCACGTAGTCGAGGGCCGCCCCGAGCGCGACCGCGCCGGCGAGGTTGCCCGTCCCCGCCTCGAACTTCGCGGGGAGCTCGGCGTACGTCGACTTCTCGAACGAGACGGAGGCGATCATGTCGCCGCCCCCCTGGTAGGGCGGCATCTTCGAAAGCCACGACTCCTTGCCGTAGAGGACGCCGATGCCCGTCGGCCCGTAGACCTTGTGGCCCGAGAAGGCGAGGAAGTCGCAGTCGAGCGCCTGGACGTCGACGCCGAGGTGCGGGATCGACTGCGCGCCGTCGACGAGGACGGGGACCCCCTTGCCGTGGGCGTAGCCGATGAGCGCCTTCACCGGGTTGATCGTCCCGAGGGCGTTGGAGACGTGGACGACGCCGACGAGCTTCGTCCGCCCGGTCAGGAGACGGTCGAGGTCGTCGAGGATCAGGTCGCCCCGGTCGTCGATCGGGATGACGCGCAGCTTCGCGCCGGTCCGCTCGCAGAGGAGCTGCCACGGGACGATGTTCGAGTGGTGCTCCATCCCCGTGATGAGGATCTCGTCGCCCGCCTTCACGAACGCCTGGCCGAAGCTCGTCGCCAGGAGGTTGATCGACTCGGTCGTCCCGCGCGTGAAGACGATCTCGCGCGTGGAGCGGGCGTTCACGAACCTCCGGACCGTCTCGCGGGCGCCCTCGTAGGCCGCCGTCGCTTCCTCGGAAAGGCGGTAGGTGGAGCGGTGGATGTTCGCGTTCTGCTCGCGGTAGAAGCGGTCGGAGGCGCCCAGGACCGCGTCGGGCTTTTGCGTCGTGTTCGCGCTGTCGAGGTAGACGAGAGGGCGGCCGTGGGTCGGCCGCGCCAGGAGCGGGAAGTCGCGCCTCACCGCCTCGACATCGAAAGTGGAAACCGTGGCGACGGTCGTCTTCATCGGGGCTCCACGGGGCTCCCGTTGAGCCAGCCGAGGACGCGCCCGGTGAGGTGGGCCTTCAGCGGCTCGAGCGGGATGCGGTCGACGATCTCGCTCGCGAAGGCGAGCGTCAGGACGCTGCGAGCCTGCTCCTCGGAGAGGGCGCGCGAGCGGAGGTAGAAGAGGGCGTCGGCGTCGAGCCGGCCCGTCGCCGAGCCGTGGGTGCACTTGACGTCGTTGTTGTAGATCTCGAGCTGCGGCTTGGCGTCGACGCGGGACGTGTCGGAGAGGAGGAGGTTACGGTTTTTCTGGTGGGCGTCGGTGAAGGCGGCCGCGGGCCGGACGATCACCTTTCCGTCGAAGACGCCGCGCGCGCTCCCGTCGAGGACTCCCTTGTAGTACTGCTGGCTCCCGCAGTGCGGCCGGGAGTGGTCGATCAGCGTGTGGTTGTCGACCTGCTGCCCGCCGCGCGCCAGGAAGAGCCCGTCGAGGGTCGCCCCCGCGCCGTCGCCGTGGAGCCGGACCGTCAGCTCGTTGCGCACGATCCCTCCTCCGACCGAGAGGACGTGGCTGAAGAGCTGGGCGCCGGGGCCGAGGTGCGCTTCGGCCGTTCCGACGTGGAGCGCCTCGAGCGACTCCTCCTGGAGTGTCGTGTGGTCGAGGTGCGCGTGCGCGCTGAGGAGGATCTCGGTGACGGGATTCACGAAAGCCGCGCCGCCTCCGCAGTAGGCTTCGACGACGGTCGCCTGCGCGTTCTCGCCGAGGGAAACGACGACACGGGGGTGGGAGGCGACCGGACCGGCGCTCCCGTCGGCGACGTGGACGACGAGGAGCGGTTCGGGGAGGACGACGCCGTCGGGGACGTGGAGGAAGACGCCGTCGAGGAGGAACGCCGCGTTCATCGCGACGAACGGTTGGACGCGGTGGCCGCCGAGAAGCCCGAGGCGCTTCTCGAGGAGGTCGGGCGGCACGGCGAAGAGGCGGGAGAGGGCCTCGAAGCGGACGCCCGGCGGGAGGCCTTCGAAGCGCGAGAGCTCCGGGTCGAGCCGGCCGTTCACGAAGACGAGCTGGTGGTGCCTCCAGCCCGGCCCGCAGAGCGGACCGAAAGTGGCGAGCACGGCGCGGGCCGCGGGAGACGTGGGCGGGCCGACGTCGGGCGCCGCGGCGGCCGAGACGAAGTCCGGCAGGCGCCGGGCCACCGTCGCGACGCTCGAGAAGCGCCACTCCTCGTCGGAAGAGCGAGGAAGCCCGAGCCGGCCGAGCGCCTCGAGGCCATCGCGCCGGAGGTTCTGGACGAAGGGCGGGCTCGCCGCCGCCTTCATCGCCCCGAAGGCCCGCGCGTCGTCGAGGGCGGCGCGGAGGCCCTCGGAGAGAGTCGTGGCC
>JACRCS010000612.1 GCA_016218905.1 Deltaproteobacteria bacterium | reverse complement strand
TGTTCAGGTCGTGGGCGATGTTGTGGCAGTCGCCGCACTTCGGGAACTTTTGGTGCATTCCCGGCGCGTGCGGCATACCGTGGCAATCGCTGCACCGCGGGATCGTCTTGTGCTTCTGGGCGTGGCACTGGACGCAAGGCACCGTGCGGTGCTTGGTCTTGCTCGCGGAGAGCAGGGCGAACGCGTCGTCGTGGCAGGCGGCGCAGAGGGTCGAAGCCGTCTTGTCGCCGTAGGCCAGCTCGAGCGGCTTGTGGGCCTTGTGGCACGTGCCGCAGTCGCCCTGAGCCATGGTGGCCGAGTGCGGTTTGTGGCACTTGAGGCACGCCGGAATGACCCCGTGCTTCTCGGCGTGGCAGAAGTTGCAGGCCAGCGCGGCGTGCTTGCTCGGGCCCGCGGCCATGGCTTCGGAGGGGCCCTTGTGGCAGGTGAGGCAGACTTCCTTCAGCTCGCCCTTCAGCGCGATCTCGAGGGGCATGTGGGGGTTGTGGCAGGTCTTGCAGCCCTGGACCTCGTAGTGGGGCTTCCCGCTGTGGCAGTTGCTGCACTCGGGGATGTTCTTGGCCACCTTGGGCCGATGATCCGTGTGGCAGTCCTGGCAGTTGATCTCCGTCTTGTGCTTCTGCCCTTTGGCGGCGATCTCGCCCGGCTCCTTGACGTGACACTTCTCGCAGTCCGCGGCGGTCAGGGCGGCTGCGGCCCAGGTGTCTCGAGGCGTTCCCACGGAGAAGCCGAAAACGAAGAGTCCGACGAGCAGCAACGGCGTGAAGCGGAAGATCCTGACCATCTTCATTCTCGTGCCTCCTTATGGGTTGCGGAATGCTGCATAGAGCTCCACGGCGGGAGCGAAAGGACCCCGTAACAAGGCCTCGACCCTATCCGGGCCACGGCCAGAGAGCTTGGTACCAAGGGTGCTTCGAAGCTGTCAATGGATAGTTAAGAGGGCGCCGAGAGACGGGGCGGCGGGACAGGCGTGGACGACGTGGACCGCGTGGATCGTTCGGAGGGAGCTCCTCTTCCTGTGGGAGCGGCGTCCAGGCGGCGATGCGTGTTCTGATCGGCCTTGCGGCCGAGATCGTGGTCAGGAGACCACTCCCACAGGGTTTGGGGCACCGGGGAGCTCCTCCTCCTCCTCCTCCTGTGGGAGCGGACGGGCTCCGGCCGGCTCCTTTTTTTACGCCGGGTTCGTATTTTTACGCCCCACCCGCCCGGCCGCCGCCCTCGCGCCCACCGCCCCGAGCCGGAAAACCGGGTTTGATCGCGGGTTGCCAGGTTTTTCTCCGCCGCCCGTTCACGGGTCCCATGCGGGCACGAGTCTTGTAAGCCTGAGGCCGCCCACGCCGGAAAGGATGCCGCGCCGGGCAGAGGCTCCGGCCGCGGGACGCGCTCGCGTTCTGGTCAACCCTGGGTTGGTAGCATTCCGGGTCGCCGGCGGAGCTTCATCTCCACAAGCCATGCCTGAGGAGGTCTAAGGGGACGGCCGGCCCCGAGGCGCCCCTCTACGTCAACGCGGCGGAGCCGCAACTCGGAGGAGGTTTCAGATGAAGAAGGGCTTTTCGGTGCGAGGAGCCGTCCTGACGGCAGTGGGCGCGGCCCTCCTTCTCTCGGGCGCTGCCCGGGCAGAGGAGCACGTGGTGAAGCTGCGCTACTCGAACATGTGGCCGCCGGTCCACCCCATCAGCAAGCTCGGCGAGGAGTGGTGCAAGGAGGTCGAGAAGAGGACCGAGGGGCGCGTCAAGATCAGCTATTTCCCCGGGAACACTCTCACGCCCCCCACCCAGACCTACGACAGCGTGTCGAAGGGGATCGCCGACCTCGGGCAGAGCCTCCTCGCTTACTCGCCGGGCCGCTTCCCGCTCAGCGAAGTGCTCACGCTCCCGCTCGGCTATACGAGCGGCGCCCAGGCGACGGCGCTCGCCAACGCATACTTCAAGAAGTTCCAGCCGAAGGAGTTCTCGGACACGAAGGTGATGTACCTCCACGGTCACGGGCCCGGCATGTTCCACACGAAGAAAGACGTCAAGGGCCTCGACGAGCTGAAGGGCCTTCGGATCAAGGTGAACGCCGAGGTGGCCGACATCGGCAAGGCTCTCGGGGTCGCTCCCGTGACCATGCCCATTACGGAGACCTACGACGGCCTCCAGAAGGGCCTCCTGGAGGGGATTCTGCTCCCCTACGAGGCTCTCAAAGGGTGGCGGTTCGGTGAGCTCGTGAAGACCACCATCGAGTGCCCCACGATCTCCTACACGTCCTCGATCTTCTTCGTCATGAACAAGGACAAGTGGAACCAGATCTCCCCGAAGGACCAGCAGGCCATCGAGAAGATCAACGAGGAGTGGGCCCAGAAGCAGGGGCAGCTCTGGAACACGCTCGACAAGGAGGCCAAGGAGTTCGCGATCCAGAAGGGCGTGAAGGTCGTGACCGTCCCCAGGGAGGAACAGGCGAAGGCCGGCGAGAAGATGAAGCCGATCCTGGCCCAGTACGTCCAGAGCATGAAGGCGAAGGGCCTGCCCGCCGACGAGGCCCTGAAGTTCTGCCAGGACTACATGAAATCCCACCCGTAAACGCGCTCGGCGGCGCAGGGTCCATCCCTGCGCCGCCTGCTTTCATGGGAAGAAGAGATGAGACGTGTGGGTTCCTTCATCTACAAGATCGACCTGACGTTCGAATGGGTGGCCGGGATCGTGCTCGCGCTGATGATGGTGACCACGGTGGTCGACGTCCTCACGCGGCTCTTCGGTCACCCGATCGTGGGGACGATCGAGATCATCACCTTCTCGGGGGCCATCGTGGTGGGGTTCGCCCTGCCCGCGAGTTCCTGGAAGCGGTCGCACATCTACGTCGATATCCTGGTCGACAAACTGCCGAGCGGCCCCCGCAAGGCCATGAATTGCGTCACCAAGATCATGGGCATCCTCCTGTTCCTGTTCATCTCGTACAACTTCATCGTGTACGGGCAGGCACTAAAACAGTCTGGAGAGGTAAGCCCAGCTTTCGGGATCCCTTATTATCCGCTCACTTATGGGCTGGCGCTCTCTTGCTTGCTTCAGTCGCTGACCCTGTTCTTCGACATGCTCCGGATGCTCAGCGAGGAATCCTCGGTCAGGGAGACGGTAAATGAGTGAGATTCAAGTAGGGCTCCTGTCGCTCGCCGTCCTCGTCCTGCTCTTTCTCACCGGGATCGAGCTCGCCTTCGGGATGGCTCTGCTCGGTTTTGCAGGGTTCGCTTACCTCGTAAACGTGAGCGCCGCGTCGAATCTGCTCGTGAAGGACTTCTTCGATACCTTCACGTCCTACGGCTATACCGTGATCCCGCTCTTCGTCCTCATGGGACAGCTCGCGTCGAACTCCACCCTCGCCAAACGGCTCTACACCGGCGCGCACAAGTTCGTCGGCCACATCCCCGGCGGTCTCGCCATGACCACCGTCGTCGGGGCCACGCTGTTCAAGGCCATGTGCGGATCCTCCCTCGCAACGGCCGCGACCTTCGCCGGCATCGCTATCCCGGAGATGGACCGCTACGGCTACGACAAGAAGCTCTCCACGGGGGTCGTCGCCTCGGTCGGTACACTCGGGATGCTGCTTCCCCCGAGCATCGTCCTGATCATCTACGGAATCGTCGTCGAGCAGTCGATCGGGCGGCTCTTCCTCGCCGGCTTCATCCCGGCGATCATGATCTCGGCCTTCTTCGTCCTGATCATCTGGGGCTGGGTGAAGAAGAACCCGGCCATCGCGCCGGGCGCCGAGAAGGGCACCCGGAAGGAGCGGCTCCAGGCCATCCCCGACTTCATCTGGGTCGGCCTGATCTTTTTCATCGTGATCGGCGGCATGATGTTCGGGATGTTCAGCCCCACCGAGGCGGGCACGATGGGCACCGTCGGCGTCTTCCTGATCATCGGCGCCCGGCGCGAGATGGGCGCGAAGATGCTCATCAAGTCCTGGGACGAGTCCCTGCGGACCGCCTGCATGGTGCTGCTGCTCATCTACGGCTCGGTGGTCCTGGGTCACTTCTTGGCGATCACGGAGATTCCCTTCCGCGCAGCCGACTGGGTGACGAGCCTTCCCCTGCCCCGGTGGCTCATCATGGTCTGCATCATCATGGTGTACCTGATCGGGGGCTCCTTCATCGACGACCTCGCCTTCATGATCCTGGCGACCCCGATCTTCTATCCGGCCGTCATCAAGCTCGGGTACGACCCGATCTGGTTCGGGATCATGATCGGCGTCACGGTGATGATCGGCGTGATCATCCCGCCGGTCGCGATCTGCGTCTTCGTCGTGAAAAACATAACGGGCGTCCCCTTCCACGTGATCTACAAGGGCGTCACCCCGTTCCTCTTGAGCTTCGTCGCGGCTGCGGCGCTCCTCTTCATCTTCCCGGAGATCGCCACGTTTCTGCCGGACCTGATGATGGGCCCACAGTAAAGGCCGCTGTTAGGTCTAATGACAGGCCTTAAGCTCCTAAGAGCTAATGGCTAACAGCTAATTCCCCCCAGGCGACGGCGCCCTTCAGGGCCGCGTCGCCTGGGAAAAACCTTGTTATTCCCGGCGCTTTTTGGAAATATTTCCCGGCTGGAGGGCCTCCGGGCCGTCCGGCGTTTGAAGACGGGGCATTTTTCCGGTCCCACGCCGTCGCGGCGGGCGGGACGAGGGTCGGGAGGCCGAGTGGGGATGCGCGTCGCGTTCCCGTCGGCGAGAGCGCCACCGTTTTCAAGTTTGGGAGGTCAGGATGACTGAAGTTCGCAGAGGTCCCACCCGGTTCGCTCCAGCCGCCGTCGAGGTCCAGCCCTTGCCCGGGGGCGGCATGCTGCTGCGCTCGCCCCAGAAGCTCGGCTCCTATCCGCCCCGCCTCGGAGAGCACCTGCGGCGTTGGGCGCTGGAGGCGCCGGACCGCACCTGGCTCGCCGAGCGGGACGCCCGGGGCGAGTGGCGAAGAGTGTCCTACGCGGAGGCGCTTCGGTCCGTCGAGGCCCTCGCCCAGGCACTCCTCGGCCGCGGCCTCTCGAGCCGCACCCCCGCCATGTTCCTCTCCGAGAACAGCGTCGACTTCGGCCTGCTCGCCATGGCGTGCCTCTACATCGGCGTCCCGGTGGCACCGGTCTCCCCCGCCTACTCCCTGGTCAGCCAGGATCACGCCAAGCTCCGCTACGTCTTCGACCTTGTGAAGCCGAAGCTCGTCTACGTCTCCCGGGGCACCCCCTTCGCCAAGGCGCTGGCCGCGCTGCCTCTGGACGGCGTCGAGGTCGTCGTGAGCGCCGACCCCGTCGAGGGCCGCCGCTCCACGCTCTTTGCCGACCTCCTCTCGACCCGCTCCACCGCCGACGTGGAGGCCGCCTTCGAGCAGATCGGCCCCGACAGCCTGGCGAAGATCCTCTTCACCTCGGGCTCCACGGGTATGCCCAAGGGCGTGATGAACACCCACCGGATGATGTGCTCGAACCAGCAGTCGATTGCGCAGATCTGGCCCTTCGTGGAGGAGAGGCCGCCCGTCTTCGTCGATTGGCTCCCGTGGAACCACACGTTTGGGGGCAACAAGACCTTCAACCTGGTGCTCCGAAATGGCGGGACGCTCTACATCGACCACGGGAAGGCGCTCCCCGGAGCGATCGAAAAGACGGTCGCGAACCTCCGCGAGATCTCGCCGACGATCTACTGGAACGTCCCCAAGGGCTACGACATCCTGCTCCCCTACCTGGAGGCGGACCGGGAGCTGCGGGAGTCGTTCTTCCGAGAGCTCGACCTGCTCTTCTACGCGGCGGCCGCCCTGCCCCAGAACCTCTGGGCGAGGCTCGAGAAGCTCTCGCTGGAGACCCGCGGTGAGCTCGTGCCGATGGCGTCGGGGTGGGGCTCTACCGAGACGTCTCCGTCTATCACCATGGTGCACTACCCGATCTCCCAGGCGGGTATCATCGGGATCCCCATGCCGGGAATCGAGGTCAAGCTGCTCCCGAACGCGGGCAAGCTCGAGATGCGCGTCCGCGGGCCGAACGTGACCCCCGGCTACTACGGCCAGGAGGACATCACCCGGGACTCCTTTGACGAGGAGGGGTTCTTCCGGATGGGGGACGCCGGGAAG
>JACRCS010000611.1 GCA_016218905.1 Deltaproteobacteria bacterium | reverse complement strand
GGGCGCGGGGCTCCTGGCGTTCCACGTGACCATCGGACGTCGCCTCCCGGGCCTGCTCGAGGGGGCGGCGCTGGTCGTGCTGCTGGCCTGGGCGACCGGCGCGTTCCATCTCGACGGTCTCGCCGACACGCTCGACGGCCTCGCGGGAGGCTGGACACGGGAGCGGGCCCTGGAGATCATGAAGGACAGCCGGACCGGCGCGGTGGGTGCCGCCGGGCTCTGTCTGGCTCTGGTGACCAAAGTGGCGGCGCTCGGCCTCCTCCCGCGCGAGCTCGCGTGGAACGCGATCCTGGTCACGCCGGCGGTCGCCCGGGGCGGCGTGGTGTGGCTCGCGCGCGGGAGCGTCTACGCCCGGGCCACCGGGGGGCTCGGGTCGCCGTACGCGGAGCACCTCGACGGCGAGACGGTGGCGCTCGCGCTGCTCGGCTCCGCCGTACCGTGCCTGCTCCTGAGTTGGCGGGGGGCGGTGGGCTTCGTCGCGATGCTCCTCTACGCGAGCGCGCTCAAGGCCTTCTTCCACCGCAGGCTCGGCGGGATCACGGGAGACACGCTGGGCTTCGCGGTCGAGACGGGGGAGATCCTCTTCCTCCTCTGGCTGCACGTGCTCTAGACATTATCAGGAAGCGAGATGGCTCAAATCCCCAGACGATTGCGCGAAGTCGGCCCGCCTACGAGGCTCTTCCTCGTCCGTCACGGAGAGGTGGAGGGCGACGGTTTTCTCCACGGACACACGGACGTGGCTCTCACGGCCCGCGGGTTCGCGCAGCTCGAAACCGTCGCCGAGCGGCTCCGGGCGGAGCCCCTCGCCGCCGTCTACTCGTCGGACCTCCAGCGTTCGAGGATCGGCGCGGAGCTCATGGCGCGCGGGCGCGACGTGCCGGTGCGACACGATCCGGTCTTCCGGGAGCTCCACATGGGCGAGTGGGACGGGAGGAGCGTCGGAGAGCTCTGGGACTCGGACCGCGCCAGGATCCAGGGCTGGTGGGCCGATCTCGAGTCCTTCGTGATCCCGGGGGGCGAGAGTCTCCTGGACCTGAAGGCGAGGATCATGGGCGCCCTGGGGGACCTTCTCGCAAGGCATCCGGGCGAGTCCGTGTGCCTGGTGGCCCACGGCGGGGTAAACCGCGTGATCCTCTTCGAGGCGCTGGGGCTCCCGCTCTCCCAGTACCACAAGCTCGCCCAGGACTACGGCTGCCTCAACATCATCGACTACTACCGGGACGGCAATACGGTGATCTCGCTGGTGAACGGATAAGAGAACGTTCCGCGTGCAGCGTTCCGCGTTCTGCGTGGAGGACGGAAACCCGATGAAGAACGTGCCGCGTGCAAGAACGAGAGCCCAATTCATCGTCCTTCACGGACCGAGAGTGGCTGCCCCCGCTAGACGTTCCGATCCAAGATCCGGCTCCGGGATGGGACGTGAAACGCAGAACGCGGAACGCAGAACGAGATCCTGATGTTTGCTCCACCCATCGCACGGCTGATTCGAGAGTTCCGTAAGCTCCCCGGCGTGGGCGAGAAGACGGCGGCGCGGTTCGCGCTTCACGTGCTCCGGGCGTCCAAGGACGAGGCAGAGGCCCTCGCGAGGGCCCTGGTGGAGGTGAAGGAGAAGATCCGTCCCTGCTCGGTCTGTTTCCAGCTCACCGAAGAGGATCCCTGCGAGATCTGCGCTTCGCCCAGGCGCGACCGCCGGGTGATCTGCGTCGTGGAGGACCAGGCGAGCCTCCTGGCGCTGGAGCGGACAAGGACGTACTTCGGCGGCTATCACGTCCTCGGGGGTCACCTCTCGCCGATGGACGGCATCGGCCCCGACCAGCTGCGAATCCGGGAGCTCCTGGAGAGGGTCAAACGCCAGGGCGTGGCGGAAGTGATCCTCGCGACCAACCCGGACGTGGAGGGGGAGGCGACGGCGCTTTACCTGAAACGCGTCCTGGAGCCGCTCGGGGTCCGCCTCACGCGGATCGCCCGGGGCGTCCCGGTCGGCGGTGACTTGGAGTTTGCCGATGCCCTCACCCTCGGCCGGGCGCTGGACGGGCGGTCGGAGTACTGAGGAGGAGCAGCCGTTGGGAGTTAGCAGTTAGCATTTAGCGGTTACCCCCAACAGCTAAGAGCCAATCACTAAAAGCTCGTCCTCCGGGACGACGGCGGCCGATCCCGTGGTAACCTCCTGGTCGGCAGACGCGTCGTCGGAGGACAAACCGTGACCCACCAGAGCAAGTCCGCCCCTTCCTGTCGGGACACTAGCCTCGACGTGAGCGTCCCCTCTCCCCTGCGACTCGCGCTCCTGGCCGCCCTCGCCGCTTGCGTCCTCGAGGGTTTCATCATGCGGCTCAATCCCCTCGTCCCCGAGGGCGAGCCGTGGCCGCTGACGGTCCTCAACGCCCTGGGCCTGGGCGTCCTCCTCGGCCCGAGCCTGTATTACGTGCTCTTCCGGCCCCTGCGCCGTACCCTGGAGGTCTGCCGAGAGACGCTGAAGGCGGCGCGCCGGCCCGCCGCTTCCGTGGGCAAAGCCGAGCCCCTCCCGGACGAGCTGGAAGAGCTCCTCCGGACGCGTCCCTTCGCGTCTCCCCTCCGGCTCACCTTCTTCACCGTCTCCGCCGCCTTTGTCGCCGAGACGGTCGTGACCCGCTCCATCCCGTCGCTGAAGGCGGTCCACCCGCTGCCCGTCGCGATGATGGACTCCGCATCTCTCGTCGCCTTTCTTGGACCGATCCTCTACCTCCTGCTCTTCCGGCCCTTGAGCCGAGCGGTCCTGGCCTGCCAACGGGCCCTCGAGCTCTTCCGGGACGCGAAACACGCCTCGGACCAGGCGCTTCGGGACCGCAGCATCGAGCTCGCCGCCACGAACGACCGGCTCATCGGCGAGATCGAGGTACGCCGGCGGACCGAGGATGCGCTGCGCCACAGCGAGGAGCTCCACCGCTCGCTCCTGGAGACCATGAACGAGGGCTTCTGTGTCGTCGACGGAAGCGGCATCGTCAGCTACGTGAACCAGAAGCTGCTCGAGATGCTGGGGTACTCCAAGGAGGAGGTGATCGGCGCCTCCCCCCTCCATTTCCTGACGGAGGAGGGCAAGAAGCTCTTCCACGAGCAGGCCGCGAGGCGAAGGAGGGGAGAGCGGAAAGCCTACGAGATCTCTTGGACGGCGAAGGACGGGCACTCGGTGCCCACGCTCGTCTCGCCGAGGGCGGTCTTCGACTCCGCCGGCAATTTCGGCGGGAGCTTCGCCGTCATCACCGACGTGAGCGAGCTCAAGGCCAAGGAGGAGAAGCTCCTCGAGTGGCGCAGCCACCTGCAGCTCCTCTCCGCGAAGCTCATGGCGGCGCAGGAGGGCGAGCGGGCGAGGATCGCCCGGGAGCTCCACGACGGCCTGGGACAGACCCTCACGGCCATCAAGTTCGTCCTGGAGGGGGCGGTCGCCCGCGCCACCGAGGAGGGTTCCGAGGTCCAGAAACCCATGGAGCTGGCGGTACAAAGGCTGAAGGAGGCCGTGGAGGAGGTCCGCAGGATCGGGATGGCCTTGCGGCCCTCGACGCTGGACGACCTGGGCATCGTCGCGACCATCAAGTGGTTCTGCCGCGAGTTTCGGGTCACGCGACCCGAGATCACCGTGACCGAGGAGGTCTCGGTCCGCGAGGAGGAGGTCCCGGAGGGGCTCAAGATCGTCATCTTCCGGGTCCTGCAGGAGGCCGTGAACAACGCCGCGAAACACAGCCGATGCAAGACCATCTCCGTGCGGCTCAGCCGGGGCGAGCGCACGATTGAGCTGGAGGTCGCCGACGATGGCGTCGGCTTCGACGTGCAGAGGATGCTGGGCATCCGGACGCAAGAGCGGCGACTGGGGTTGGACAGCATGAGAGAGAGGGCTCTGCTCTCCGGAGGCGAGTTCCAGGTCGACTCGGGCGAGGGTGGTACGGTCGTCCGCGCGACCTGGGGAGAGAAAGCCCTCGAGCTGACGGCCCCGCCGACTTCTGCCGACGACGCCTCCTGACTCTTCCGGTCCTCCTCCGCCCATCCCAGTCTCCCCTGCGGGTCGTTCGTGCATCGCAACCAGCAGGGCAGGGACTGACTGGGGGGAACAATTCCCAAACGGGGCATCCAGCCAGGTGAGACATCCGCAAGGGTCGTCCCCGCTTGACGGGCGGGTCCGCCGGTTGCTACAAGGAAAGAAGGCCGGCGCAGCCGCCGACATTCTGGAGTCTTTCCCGATCAGATCGGAGGACCGATGACGCAGGTGGATCGCTCCCTCATCGCCTTTCAACAGGAGCTCGCGATCGCGGTGGACGATCTCGTGCAGATGCTCGCCCTCACGTATGAAGGTTTCATCCGGCACAGGAGGGCTGCCCTCGAGAGCGCGGAGGGGCTGGCCAGCCAGGTCCACGACTTCGAGAAGGGCTTTGCCGAGAGGGTCATCCGGGAGGGCAGAGAGAAGGCCGGGGCGCGGCTCCTGCTCGCGTTGGCGGCTCACGTGGAGAGGATCGGCGACTGCGTCGAGTCCGTGATCCGGTCGGTGCGGGCCAAGATCGATGAAGGCACGCTCTTCTCCGACAAGGCAGTCCAGGAGCTCACGCAGGTCTTCGACTCGACGAAGGACATCCTGCGTAACATCAAGGACACGGCCTTAACCGGGAACCCCATCCTCCTCGAGCACGTGGTCGCGAGCAGCGACAAGCTGAGCGAGACCGCCGCCGAGTTCGCGACCCAGCACCAGGAGCGGCTCATCTCGGGCGTCTGCCAGCCCAAACACTCTTCGCTCTACCTCGATATTATCGACAACCTGAGGAGCTCGGCCTGGCACGCGCGGGAGATGGCGATGAAGGTCAGAGCCTCCTGAGGGCGAAGAGGGTGCCTTTTCCGAGCGCTCCGCCGAGCCTCGGGTAGCGCGACAGGACGAAGCCGAGAAGGAAGGCGCCGACGGCGCCTTCCCGGGGATGGCGGCGGACCCAGCCGAAGAGGGGGTGCTCGGCGGCCGCGACCCGAACGCGCTCCTTGGCCGCATCGAGGGACATCACTTCATCAGGCGTCTTGCGGTCCAAAAGAAACCTCCCGTGAGGACGAAGCTGCCTAAGCCGCAAACGAGCGCGGCGGGGGCGGCGTCGAGCCGCGTGGAAAGGTAGAGGTAGGCGGCGCCGAGGCAGAAGCCGAGGGCGGCCAGGCCTAGGACGCCCGCCACGAGGAGCAGGAGGATCCCGAGGCCGAAGCGGCGTACCTGGCCCTTCAGGGCCCGGGCCTCGGCCTCCAGAAGCTCGACGAAGGCGATGAAGAGTTCTGCGAGCGCCTTCAGAAGCTAGCTCCGGTCCAGCACCTTGCCGAGCAGGAGCCCGGCTCCGAACGCGATGAGCAGGCTCACGACGGGCTGCTGCTCGATCCGGTCTTCGACGGTTTCTACGGACTTCCGGCCCCGCTCCAGCCCCCGGCGGACTTCCTCCCGTACCGTGCCGGCGAGCGAGCTCAGGCCCTCCCGGGCGCCCTCCGCCCGTGCCTTCGTCATCTCGCGCAGGGCCTCGGTGACGCCGCCCAGGTCCGCCCGCAGCTTGGTGATATCGGCCCGGACCGCCTCGAACTCCTTCTCCAGCTCGTGCTCTGCCATCCGATTCCTCCTCGATTGGTTCGGATTTCAGAAAAGGAAGGCTAACCGGGGCCTCTTCTGTGTCAAGAGGCGCGTGCCGCCCCGCGTTCCGCAGCCCACGGACGGGCTCTCGCCGGCGCGCGAGTGGAAGCGCGTGCCGGCCTCTGTTATCCTGAAACGTCCCCGTCCCTCCCCTGTAGGCGCTGAGGCAGGATTATGCAAGCGAAGCGAAGGCTTCCCGCCGAGTGGGAGCCGCAGGACGGGGTGCTCCTCGCCTGGCCCCACGAGGGAACGGACTGGGCCCCCTACCTGCCGGCGGTGGAAGAGGTGTTCCTCCAGATCGTCGTTCAGGTGAGCCGGTTCGAGGAGGTCCTGGTGGTCGTGCCCGACGGCGCCGATCTGGAGCCGAGGTTCCGCGGCGCGGGCGCACGCACCGACCGGGTGAGGACCTGCGCGGTCCCGACGAATGACACGTGGGCGAGGGACTTCGGGCCGATCACCGTCCTCGGGCCCGGCGGGCCGGTGCTCCTGGACTTCGGCTTCAACGGCTGGGGCCTGAAGTTCGCCTGCGACCGCGACAACCGGGTGACGCGCCGGCTCCGGGAGGGGGGTGCGTTCGGGGCGACACCCCTTCGAACCGTGGGCCTCGTGCTCGAGGGGGGAAGCGTCGAGAGCGACGGCCGGGGCACCGTCCTCACGACCGAGGCGTGCCTGCTCGGCCCCAACCGAAACCCTCACCTCGATCGAGGGGGAATCGAGAGGATGCTGGCGGAGCACCTGGGCGCCGACCGCGTGCTCTGGCTCCGGCACGGGCACCTGGCCGGGGACGACACGGACGCTCACGTGGACACGCTCGCGAGGTTCGCCCCGGGAGACGCGCTCCTCCACGTGGCCTGCGACGACCCGGCCGACGGGCACTACGCGGAGCTCGCCCGGATGGCGGAGGAGCTCGAACGGTTCCGGACGCCCGAGGGGAAGCCGTACCGCCTGAGGCCGCTCCCGTGGCCGGGGCCCAAGTTCGATCAGACCGGCGAGCGGCTCCCCGCCACGTACGCGAACTTCCTCGTCCTGGATGGGGCGGTCCTGGTGCCTACCTATCGCGATCCGGCCGATGCCAGGGCCTTGGACGTCATCGCGGAGGCGTTCCCCGATCGCCAGGCGATCGGAGTCGACTGCCTCCCACTCCTCCTCCAGCACGGCTCGCTCCACTGCGTGTCGATGCAGCTGCCCAGGGGAGTGCTCAGAGGGTAAGGGTGAAGGATGAAGGATGACGACGCCCGGGACGGGCTAGTGCCGCGAAGCCCAGGAGGGGCGAGAGCGGCGAGGATGAAGGATGAATGATCTGACCGTTGGTCTCGTCCAACAGCGGTGTAGCGAGGACCGGGAGGAAAACCTCCGGCGGAGCGTGGAGGGGACGCGGGCGGCGGCGGGGCGTGGGGCCGAGATCGTGGTGCTCCAGGAGCTCCACGCGGGGATCTACTTCTGTCAGAGCGAGTGCACGGACCGGTTCGAGGCGGCGGAGTCCATCCCGGGGCCTTCGACCGGGCTCTTCGGGGAACTCGCCCGGGAGCTCGGCGTGGTGATCGTCTGCTCCCTCTTCGAGCGCCGCGCGCCGGGCCTCTACCACAACACCGCGGTCGTCCTCGACCGGACCGGAGAGATCGCCGGGAAGTACCGGAAGATGCACATTCCGGACGATCCGGCGTACTACGAGAAGTTCTACTTCGCGCCCGGAGACCCGGGCTTTCACCCCGTCGAGACCTCGGTCGGGAAGCTCGGGATCCTCGTCTGCTGGGACCAGTGGTACCCCGAGGCCGCGAGGCTGATGGCGCTCGCCGGCGCCGAGGTCCTGATCTATCCCACGGCCATCGGCTGGGATCCGGCGGATCCGGAGGACGAGCGGGCGCGCCAGCTCGACGCCTGGATCACGATCCAGCGGGCCCACGCCGTGGCCAATGGCCTGCCGGTGGTGAGCGCGAACCGGGTCGGCTTCGAACGCTCTCCGAGCGGCGAAGGCGGCATCCTCTTTTGGGGGTCGAGCTTCGTGGCCGGGGCCCAGGGGGAGTTCCTGGCCCGGGCCGGTTCATCCGAAGAAGAAGTCCTCGTCGCCTCGATCGACCGGAAGCGTACCGAAGAGGTGAGGCGGATCTGGCCCTTCCTCCGGGACCGCCGGATCGACGCCTACGGGGACCTGCTGAAGCGGTTCAGGGATTGAGAAGGTGGCGGCCGATTTCGAGCTCAAGCGAGGTCGGCCCCGTGCTCCTGCAGAAGCTCTTTCAGGATCGAGCGGTGGCAGTGCGCCTCGTCGGGGCAGTAGCAGCCCACGGAGAAGTTCGTCTGGCGGGAGAGGGCGGCCAGGAGGGCGAGCAGGCGGGAGGCCTCGGGCCGCTTCATCTCGGCCCGGTACCGCCTCGCGAAGGTGCGCCACGCCCGCTCGTCCGAAGCCTGAAGCGCCTCTTTGACCAGCGCCTCCGAAGGCGCGAGCTCGGGTAGCCAGACGTCGTAGAAGTCGCGCGAGGAGTGCTCGGCCTTGGGCACGCCCCGGGGCGGCCGCCGTACCGTACCGAGCCGCAGGCCCTCACCGGGTATTCTCGGCGCTCCTAACCGGACCACGCGAATAGCCATCTCATTCCTCGTATTCCAATAGTGCTCTCACGAGGGCGGACTTCGGTGCCGAACGGCGACGCGTCAGTGAGCCCCGAACCCCCGTGTTTCACCCGCCGCCGTACGGAGCCGAGGTCGAGCTACTGACCCTCTTCGGGCGAAGCGGACCCCGCGGCCTTTCGGCGATAGAACTGGTGCAACCTCCGGTTCACGTCCGAGAAGTCTCCGACGCTGGAGTACGCGTTCAAGGTCTCGAGCCTCAGGGCGTCGTCGAGGGTGCGGCCGATGATCTCCAGAATGGTCTCTTTTGCCGAGCGTACCGCCTGTTGGCTGTTCTGCAGGATCTGGTTTGCCGTCTCCTCGGCGCTCGCGAGCAGCTGGTCGTCGGGCACGACCCGGTTCACGAGGCCGAGGCGATAGGCCTCGTCAGCGGTGATGATTCGGCCGGTCAACGCGAGGTCCAGCGCCACGGCCAGCCCCGCGATCGCGACGATCCGTACGATTCCGCCGTCTCCCTGGTGCAGGCCGCGCCTCACTTCGAAGGACGCGAACTGTGCCGACTCGGCGGCGATGCGAAAGTCGCAGGCTAGCGCGATCTCGAAGCCACCGCCGATTGCGGGGCCGTTCACCGCGGCGATGATCGGCTTGCAGATTCGGTGCTGCCCCCGAGTGATCCCGCCCCCGAACCCTCGTCCGACGTTCTTTCGGATGTCCAGCATGTTCGCGTGCTCCCACTTGGGGAGCCACGTGTTGAGGTCCGCCCCGGCGCAGAAGGCCCGCCCCGCGCCCGTGACAATAGCGACGTCGACGGCCTCGTCCGCACCGAACTCCGCCCACGCCTCCCAGAGGGACCGGTCCAGTTCGTCGTCGACGGCATTGAGGGTGGCCGGGCGGTTCAAGGTGATGTAGGCGATCCGGCCGCGCTTCTCATAGAGGACTTTGCTCATCTGTTCCCCTTATGTGTGATTGCTGACGTCTAGCGAAACTGACTGGTCGCTCGGAACGCGACGCATGACACCATGCAGAGCATCTTGGCCACGCGCACGGCGGCGAGTGCCTGATGACTGCGGGGGGGCCGCAGCGCTCACGAAGACCAGGTTCTCCTGGTCCTGAATCAGGTCACGCGCACGATGCGACAGCGCCGGGTCGTCCCCAAGCCACCAGAGCAGGGCGTGCGAGTCGAGCAGTAGGTTCACGGGGGTTTCACGCCGAAAGCCTGAGCGACGTCGTCAGGTAGAGAATCGAAGTCGTCCCCTATCCGAATCTTGCCCGCAAGGCGCCGGGGCTCTCGTGGTCGTTCAAGCGGAACCAGTTTGGCGACGGGTTTGCCCGCCTTCCCGATCACCACCTCATGCCCGGCGAGCACCTGCTCGACAAGCGCCGCCAACTGCGCCTTTGCCTCGGATATGTCCGTGATCCGCATCTCCCATTACTGCCGGGCTCCTCATGGTTCGATCAGAGCAGCGCATCGTCCGGCGCGCCGGCGGATTGACAGCTCAAACGCGAAGGGCCGCACTTGCTGGTGGTCCCAGCTCGTGCGGCCCTTTTTACAAGTCCGCGTAGATCCCCATGTCTCCCTCCCTGCAGCCGGCGCTCACGCTACGCGTCCCGGCGCAGCTCTGTCAAGGCGGCTTCCTTCGTTGTCGACCCACGCTCCGACGTTGGAACACGAGGCCATGGAAGCGCCACGAATCCATCCGAGCCAGGACTCAGGATGTCCCCCAGCCGCCGGACTGGCAACTTTCGGTTCCCGTGCAAGACTCCCCACCAAGAGTCACTCCAGCGGGAGGAGGAGAAACATGTTGCAGGAATTGAAGATATTAGCAGTCCTGTTTCTATCGTTGAGCGTCGCAGCCTGCGGAGGCGGAGGAGGCGGAGGGGGTGGGACGCCTGCGGGCGGAGCACCCGCGGGGAAGGTGTGGTTCGTGGACAACAGCTTCGCCGGCACTTCAGACGGTTCCCAAACAGCGCCTTTCCGGACGCTCGCCGCTGCGACCGCTGTGGCCGCTGCGAATGAGACGATCTTCGTCTTCCGCGGCGACGGCACTGCAACCGGGCAAGACGCGGGCGTCACGCTCGCGGCCGGGCAGAAGCTCATCGGGCAGGGCGTCCCGCTGGTCGTTGGGGGAGTCACGCTCGTACCGGCGGCTGCTACGCCGCCCGTCATCACGAATGCCTCGGTCGCGCCGGTGGTGACCCTCGCGGGCTCGAACACCGAGGTCGCTGGGCTCGCGATTCAGGGCTCGGGAACGAACAACATCGGCATTCTGGGGAACGCCGTCACAGGGTTCAACATTCATGACAACACGCTCACGGGCCTCAGCCGTGAGCCCATCTCTCTGCCGAACGGCGGAGGGGTGGGACAGATCGTCAGGAATCAGATCGTCAACAACGCCGCGGCGGGCGCTTCGGGTAACGCCGTCGATATCGTGACCAACGCAGCCGGCGCGGCCTTCACCGTCTCTGACAACACGATTCAGGACGCGGCGAGTACGGGTATTCGGATTCTGTTCAACGGGGGCGGAGGCACCGTCGGCGTGCTGCGAAACTCCGTCCCAAGCTTCGGCGTACAGGATGCGCAGCGTAGGGGGATCGACATCGACGCCTCGCTCGGGGCTGTTGTGACAAGTACGATCGAGGGCAATACCGTAGACGCCGCCGGCGCGAATGGACCGCGAGCCGGAATTCAGGTGAACGCCACGACAGGTGGCCGTCACACCGTCTTGATGAACAACAACACGGCCTCGAACTCCCCCGCCGCCCCCGCAGAAGGCGGCATTCAGGTGACGGTCTCCGACGCCACGTCCTCGATCTGCCTCCGCATGGCCGGCAACGCTACGAACAGCGGAGTGCTGCTGGACAACAGCGTCGCGGTATCGACCGCGCTCCGGGCTGAGGGCACTGTCGCAGCGCCGACCCAGGCCGGTTTTGAGGGGGCAAACCCCGGGGTCACCGCTCCTCCCGGGTTTCAGTACCTACCGAATGCGGCGGGTATTTCGTTCGTTCCCGCCGGCACCTGCGGGCCCTGAAGGTAAGAAGATGGCGTGGTCCAGAGCCGGCGAGGTTTCTCGCCGGCTCTCGCCCCCCAGTCGGGCACACGGATATGCCCGTCCAGGTCGGAGACTCGGGGACTGAGCGCCCATCCGGAGAGCGCCTTTCCGGGATGGAGTCGTCGGTCTTCAGTTCGAACGCGCTGCCAGGCTGTCGCGGCCGAACCACATCCGCGACAGGAGGTTGTCCTTTCGAACGAACTGGTGATAGAGCGCTGCCGCAACGTGGAGGATGACCAGGGCCGTGAGGAGGCTGCCGAGGGCGCCGTGGGCCGGGCGCGGGGCGTATATCGCGAAGGTCTCGGGCAGCGGGGCGCCGGAACCTCCGAAGACGATGGCAGGAAGCCCCGCTTGAAGGGCCATCGCGATCC
>JACRCS010000615.1 GCA_016218905.1 Deltaproteobacteria bacterium | reverse complement strand
CGTGCGGAAGGCCATGGGCCCGCGGACGATCCTCGTCAGCGTCATGCACGCCAACAACGAGGTGGGAACGATCCAGCCCGTGGCCGACATCGCCCGGCTCTGCCGGAGCGCGGGAGTGCTCTTCCAGACCGACGCCGCGCAGTCCGTGGGCAAAATCGCAACGCGGGTCGATGAGCTCGGAGTCGACCTCCTGACCGTCGCCGGCCATAAGCTCTACGCGCCCAAAGGGATCGGCGCCCTCTACGTGCGCCGGGGCACACCGCTCACCCCCCTCGTCCACGGCGCCGGACACGAAGGGGGACGGCGCGCCGGAACGGAGAGCGCACTCCTCGCCGCGGGACTGGGGGCGGCGTGCGAAGCGGCGGGCGGGCACCTGGGGATGCCGGAAGTGCGCCGCCTGCGCGACCGTTTTTGGGAAGGCCTTCGGGAGGTCTTCGGGGAGCGAGTCGTCCGAAACGGCCACGCCGAGCACTGCCTTCCGAACACCCTCCACGTTTCGTTCCTCGGCCGAACCGGCGCCGAGGTCCTCGCTTCGCTGTCCGGCGTGGCGGCGTCCACCGGCTCGGCGTGCCACTCCGGCGTGGTCCAGATCTCCTCCGTCCTGGCCGCCATGGGCGCTTCCGAAGAGCTCGGGCTCGGCGCCGTCCGGTGGAGCCTCGGCCGGCTGACGACGGTCGAAGAGATCGAATACGTGCTGGCGCGGCTGCGGGGAAGCTAGGCCACGTTCTTCTGCCCATTCGGACTCGTAAACCACAGCACTCGGCGGGTTGACGAGACGCAGGGGATCGTGCTAACAAGCGCCCTGGCAGTCACCCTCTGGCCAAGGAGCGCGCCGTGCGGAAGTGGATCGAGTCGCTGGAGGAAGGGGTCCTCACGGGAGGACGGATCACCGAAGCCGAGGCCATTCGGCTGATTTCTCTCGAACCCCGGGAGGTTTACGAGCTCTTCCCGTCCGCCCACCGCCTCGCGCGGGCGAACAAGGGCTGGGAGGTCGAGCTCTGCGGGATCGCCAACGCGAAGAGCGGGCGCTGTCCCGAAGACTGCGCCTTCTGCGCCCAGTCGGCCCACCACTGCACGAACGCGCCCGCGTACGACCTGCGCCCCACAGCCGACCTCCTCGACCAGGCGCGGCAGGCGGTGGGGATCCGCGCGAACCGCTTCGGGATCATCACGAGCGGAACGGGCATCGAAGAGGGTTGGGAGCTCGACCGCATCTGCGAGACCGTCGCCGGCATGGCAGCGGAGGGCAAGGTCTCGCCCTGCGCGAGCCTCGGCATCCTCTCCGAAGCGACGCTCTCCCGCCTCAAGGCTGCGGGCCTCCAGGGCTACCATCACAACCTGGAGACTGCGAGGAGCTTCTTTCCTCGGATCTGCACGACCCACGACTACGAAGACGACGTCGCCACCGTCGCGGCGGCGAAGCGTTTGGGGCTCATGACCTGCTCCGGCGGGATCTTCGGCCTGGGCGAGTCGCCCGCCCAGCGCGTCGAGCTCGCCTTCACGCTCCGGGACCTGAACGTCGACAGCGTCCCGTTGAACTTCCTCGTGCCGGTGGCCGGAACGCCGATGGAGTCGATGCCGCCGCTGGAGCCCCTCGAGTGCCTGAAGATCGTCGCCGTGTTCCGGTTCGTCCTGCCCAAGGCCACGATCAAGGTCTGCGCGGGACGCGACCGCAACCTCGGGGATCTGGCCTCCTGGATCTTCTACGCCGGCGCCAGCGGCATGATGATCGGCAACTATCTCACCACCGCGGGTAGGGAACCCTCGCTGGACCTCCGCATGCTGCAGGTCCTCGGCCTCGTTCCCGTCGCCGAGAGATGATCCCCGACTGGGTCTTCCGGGACCTCGACGGTTTGAAGGCCGGGGACTCGTGGCGGAGCCTGCTCCAGCTCGAGAGCCCCTCCGGCCCGATCGTCCGGTTGGCCGGCCGGCCCCTGGTGAACCTCTCCTCGAACGACTACCTGTCGCTCGCCGGAGATCCCCGCCTCGCCGCCGCCGCCGGTCGCGCGTGCCTCGATTGGGGCAGCGGAGCGGGGGCGAGCCGTCTGATCAGTGGCTCCCTCGGCCTTCACTCGGCTCTGGAGGAGGCGCTCGCGGAGCTCAAGGGCGCCGAAGCCTGCATCTTGTTCTCTACCGGCTACCACGCGAACCTCGGACTCCTCCAGGCGATCATGCCCGAGGGCGTGATCTTCAGCGACGAGCTCAATCACGCGTCCATCGTCGACGGGTGCCGCCTCTCCAGGGCGAGAGTCGCGATCTACCGGCACCGCGACGTGGGGCACCTCGCCGCGCTTTTCCGGGAGCACCGCTCCGCGTCGCGCAAGCTCGTCGTGACGGACGGCGTCTTCAGCATGGACGGAGACCTCGCGCCCCTGCCGGAGCTCGTCGAGCTCGCGCGCCAGGAGGGTGCCCTCCTCCTCGTCGACGACGCCCACGCCACGGGAGTGCTGGGCGAAGGCCGGGGGACTGCTGCCCACTACGGGCTCGAGGGCGAAGTCGACCTCCAGATGGGGACCCTGGGAAAGGCCCTCGGGAGTTTCGGGGCCTTCGTGGCGTGCCCCACGCCCTTGCGGGAGCTCCTCACGAACCGGGCCAGGAGCCTCATCTACACGACCGCGCCTCCGCCCCCGTGCGTCGGCGCCGCTCTCGAAGCCGTCCGGATCCTCCGGGAGGAACCGGAACGCCTCGCCACGCTCGCGGCAAACGCGGCGAGGCTACGACGCGGCCTACGGGACGCCGGCTTCCCCGCGCTGGAAGCGCCCACGCCGATCGTGCCGCTCGTGCTCGGGGAGAACCGGCGGGCCCTCCGCTGGTCGGAGCGGCTCCGCGAGCTCGGTTGGTGGGCCCACGCCATCCGTCCCCCGACGGTGCCGGAAGGCACCTCGAGGCTCCGGATCGCCGTCTGCGCCGGCCACACGGCCGAGCAGATGGACGGGTTCGTGGAAGCGGTGGCGAGGCTGAAGAGGGAAGAGCCATAGGTCCCATAATTCCCATAATTCCCATAGGTCCCATAGGTCCCATGATGGGACGTATGGGAATTATGGGAGTTATGAAGAGCAACTGAGGCACCCATGCCATACCCCAAATCCCCTCGCACCCTCGCCCTCGAGGCCGCCGATCGCGCCCACCTCTGGCACCCCTTCACCCAGGCCGCGGAGTGGGACGAGGAGGAGATGCTGATCGTCGAGCGGGCCGAGGGGTGCTGGCTCGTCGATACCGAGGGGAGGCGCTACCTCGACGGGGTGTCGAGCCTCTGGGTGAACGTGCACGGCCACCGCCGGGCCGAGATCGATCGAGCGATCGCCGAGCAGCTCGGTCGGGTGGCTCACTCCACCCTCCTCGGCCTGGCGAGCGTTCCCTCCATCGAGCTCGCCCGCCGCCTCATCGAGCTCGCGCCCGGCCGCCTCTCGCGGGTCTTCTACTCCGACAGCGGCTCCACCGCGGTGGAAGTCGCGCTCAAGATGGCCTACCAGTTCTTCCGGCAGAGGGGCCGGCCGGGCGACGAGCGCCGGACTCGCTTCGTGGCGTTCACGGACGCCTACCACGGCGACACCGTGGGCTCCGTCAGCCTCGGGGGGATCGACCTCTTCCACGGAATCTACCGGCCGCTCCTGTTCGATGCTCTGAGGGCGCCCTACCCCTACTGCTACCGCTGCCCCGAGGGGAAGCGGCCCGAGAGCTGCGCCATGAGCTGCCTCGGCAGACTGGGAGAGCTCCTCGACCGGCACGGAGAGGAGGTCTGCGCGGTGGTGATCGAGCCCCTCGTGCAGGGAGCCGCCGGAATCATCACGGCCCCCGACGGCTTCCTGGCGGGCGTGAAGGAGCTCTGCCGCCGCCACGGCGTCCTCCTCGTCTGCGACGAGGTGGCGACCGGCTTTGGCCGGACGGGGACCTTCTTCGCGTGTGAACAGGAGGGCGTGGAGCCCGACCTCCTCTGCCTCGCCAAGGGGATCTCCGGAGGGTACCTCCCGCTCGCCGCAACGCTCGTGACGGAGGAGGTATACGAGGCCTTTCGCGGTCCCTACGAAGCCCACCGGACCTTCTTCCACGGCCACTCCTATACCGGGAACCCTCTCGCCTGCGCCGCGGGGCTCGCAAGCCTCGACGTCTTCGCGTCCGAGCGCCTCATCGAGAAGCTCCCGGCCAGGAGCGCGCGGCTGCAACGCCGACTCGCAGAGGAGGTCGAGCCGCTGGAGCCGGTGGGCGAAGTGCGGCAGCGCGGTCTCATGGTCGGCATCGAGCTCGTCGCCGACCGCGCCACGCGGGAAGCCTATCCTCCGGCGCTTCGGCTGGGTCGCCGGGTCATTCTCGCGGCCCGGGAGCGAGGAGTGGTGATCCGCCCCCTCGGGGACGTGATCGTCCTCATGCCGCCCCTCGCCGTCTCCGAGGAGGAGCTCGACCTCCTGGTACGTGTAACCGCCGAGTCCATCCGGGCCGCCGCCGAGAGCATCGGATGAAGGCCCCGGCGCTCTTCGTTGCCGGCACGGACACGGGAGTGGGCAAGACTCACGTCGCGCGCGCGCTCTGCCGGGAGCTCCGTGAGCTCGGCCTCGACGTCGCCGTCTTCAAGCCGGCGGAGACCGGCTGCGAGGACCCCTCGGCTCCTTCGGACGCACTAGCGCTGGCGGCGGCCTCCGGGAGCGCGGAGCCGCTCGACCTGATCTGCCCTTACCGCCTGCAGGAACCCCTCGCGCCCGCGGTGGCGGCCGCGCGGCAGGGCGTCACGATCGACCTCGGTCGGCTCGACGCGGCACTGGATCAGCTGGCCGCGCGGCACGACGTCGTCATCTGTGAGGGGGCAGGGGGCCTCCTGGTACCTTTGGCGGAACGCGTCCTCACCGTCGACTGGATCGAACGGCGTCGCCTGCCGGTGCTCCTCGTCGGACGGCTCGGCCTCGGAACCATCAACCACGTCCTCCTCTCGGCCCGATACCTGGCGCAGAGATCCGTTCGGCTCGTGGGCACCCTCCTGTCGGCCTGCGAGCCGCCCCCGGCACCCGGTCTCGCCGAAGGGACCAACCCCGCAGTCCTCTCCTCCTATCCCGAGGTGAACCTCCTCGGCGTTTGCCCGCACGAACCCGAGGGGCGCCTCCCGGCGGGAGCCGCCAAGGCGATTCTCAACCAACTCTTGAACGCACCCCGCAGCAGGCTGCTGAACAAGCAGCCTGCGTGCGCCCCAAGGAAGGGGCGCCGCTGAAAGACGCACGGAGGGTACAAGCCACCGAAGGGCTCCGCATAGTTGGAGCACCGCACCGTGGCGCAATTAGTCCTCCTTTGAGACCTGCCTCCTATTTTCAGACCGGCGGGCGGAAGTAGAGCTCGCCCCCTTCGGCTGAAAAATTACGGAAATTCTTGTCGTCCTCACTTGCAGGGCAGAAAAGGTCTGGCTATAACGATAGGGCATTGTGAGTTAAAGGAAAGGAGGAACGAACGATGGACAAACGATTGCTCCTTCAAATGACCGCCGACATCGTGTCCGCCCATGCATCCATGAACGAGCTCTCGCAGACCGACCTTCTCTCGGGAATCGATCAGGTGTTCAAGAAACTCTCAGATCTGGGAGGGGGAGACTTCGAGGCGGAAGAAGAAGCAGGTGCGGCGGAAGCCGTGCAAGCCGCTGCGGAAGTCAGGCCCGCCGTACCACTGGAGGCCGCTTTCGGAAGTCAGAAGGTGTTCTGTATGGTCTGCGGCAAGGGCATGAAGACGCTCAAGCGGCACATTTCGACGGCCCACGGCATGAAGCCCGGTCAGTACCGCAAGACCTTCGGGATCTCTGCGGGGACTCCGCTCGTGGCGAAGGATTACTCCGAGGCCCGGAAGACGATGGCCAAGGACCTCAATCTCGCCGAACGTCTCGTCAAGGCCCGCGCCGCGAGAAGCCGAAAGAAGAAGGGCTAGACGTAGCGGCGAAGCTCCGGCGGCCGAGGGTCCAGCCAGGCGACGCCGGAGAGCGGGTCGTAAGAAACGAAAAACCCTCGAGAGGCCCGGCGCTCCGGTACTCTCGAGGGTATAGTTTTATCATCTCATAACCAGCCCGCGAAAGCAACGGCCCAGAATCTACCCTCTAAAAACGCGCGGTCACCCGGCCACTTCGCCGTCTCTGGGACGCTTCAACCCCTGCCACAGCGCGTTTCGCCGCCTCTACCCGCCTCCCCCGGCCCCCCCCCGTTCCGGCCCCTCCCGTCGGTCGACAGGAGCGCCCGCGTCACCTACGGAGTCAGCCCTTCGGCACGAGCGTAGTGGGGAAAAGCGACGCCGCACCAAATGGGGCTTGACGCACTATATTTTGATCGTCTATAAGAACCGACTTTTTCCAAGACGACCTGGACAGCATCGACGCTGCGGAAAGGACGAAGAATGAGACCCGAGGAAACTACTCTCTACAGCGGCGGAGCGCGAGGGGCGGAGGCCGCCTTCGGTGAGCTGGCGGAGAAGTATGGGCTGGCCGAGGTGAACTTCACTTTCGAGGGCCACCACATCCAGCGCAACGCCCACGCCCGCCCCCTCTCGGACGGAGAGCTCGCGAAGGCCAACGTCAGCATGGCAGAGGTGTCCAAGCGCCTGGGGAGGGACTTCTCCATGCGTCCGTGGATGCTCCGCATCCTCCAAAGCATCTGGTACCAGGTGAACAACGGCTACCAGGTCTTCATCGTCGGCACGATCCAGGAGGACGGGACGGTCAAAGGCGGTACCGGCTGGGCCGCCGAGCTGGCGAAGCTATACAACCGTCCGCTCTACGTCTTCGATCAGGAGAAGGGGCAGTGGTACGCCTGGAAGGCGGACGGCTGGAAGGAAGAGACGCCCATCCTCTCCCATCGGACCGTCTGCGGCACGGGGACGCGACAGTTGACGGACGTGGGGAAGCAGGCCCTCGAAGAGCTCTTTGCGCGCTCCTTCTCGCTCGCGTCGGCCGTGGGTTATTGAGGCGCTCCCAATTCCGCAATCCCGCCGGCGCGCGGCGCGGTCCGCTTCAGCGGCAGACGCCTCGCGCCGGTTGCTCCCGAGTTGTCAGTTAACTGAAGACTGATAACTGAGAACCGTTCTTTCGGCAAAAGAGCACCGCCGTCTCCACGTGCGCCGTCTGGGGCAGGAAGTCCATGGGTTGGATCCGGTGGATGCGAAACCCGCCCCCGGCGCAGAGGACCGCCGCGTCCCGGGCGAGCGTCCTCGGGTTACAGGAGAGGTAGACGACGCTCGCCGGCCCGAGCATCCGAATCCGCTCGAGCAGGAACCGCTCCGCGCCTTTTCTGGGCGGGTTGAGGACGACGGCCGCCGGGGCTCCCGCGGCCTCGAGCTGCGGGAGCGCCTCGGCGGCGCCGGCCTGGATGAAGCGCACGTGCTCGAAACCCACCGAAGCCGCGGTGGCCGCGGCATCCGCGACAGCCTCCGGCGACGTCTCGACCCCGATCACCCGCTCGAAGCCCGGGGCAAGGTGGAGCCCGATCCCGCCCACGCCGCAGTAGAGATCCCAGGCAGTCTGGCCGGCCCCTCCCTCCAACCAGCTCGCCACCTCCCGATACGCCCACGACGCCTGTTCGCGGTTCGCCTGGAGAAACGATCCCGGCGAGACGCGGAACCTGTACTCGCCCAACCGCTCTTCCAGGAAGGGCTCGCCCGAGACGAGTGTCCACTCCGGCCCGAAGAGAGCGTTGCCGGGCGAAGGATTGACGTTCCAAGCGACGCCGGAAAGCTCGGGGACTCGCTCCCGAAGCCGTGCGGCCAGGGACCTCACGAGCCCCTCCTCCTCCCCCGAGCGCGTGACCAGCACCGCGAGGAGCCTGCCCGCGAAGGCGCTCACCTGGAACGCCGCGTAGCGGAAGCGCCCCACTCCTCCCAGCCCCGGAGAGGCGAGGTAGGGGGCGCGCTGGAGGAGAGAGCGCAGGGCGCGCATCCCCGACGCGACGAGCGGGTGGTGGATGGGGCAGCGGGGCACGTCCAGAACCCGATGCGAGCCTTCGCGGTAGAGGCCGAGGAGAACCGAGGGTCCACGCCGCGCGAGGGCGAGCTTCGCCGTCGCCCGATAACCGAGCTCTTTCGGACTCGGCCGGATGGCGAGAATCGGCGGAAGGGCGATCCCGCTGCCGTCGAGCGCCTCGGAGAAGCAGCGCTCCACGAGCGCCTGCTTCGCCGAGAGTTGTTCGGAGTACGGAACTCCCAGCAGGGGACACCCCGGACAACCTCCATGCGGGCAACCGGCCACGGGGGACTTCGCGAGTCGAGTCATCGTCGAACGATGATCGCCCAAAAACACCGCCCCTCCAATTTCATTCGCAAGTCTCCACAAGTCTGGAGCACGATGGCGCGTCTCTTGCTAGTCCTCCGGCCCGGGAGGTCCACGGCCCCGCCGGAAACGCGATCCGGGCGCCCTCGCCGGGGATGGGCGGGTCGATCGTCGAGCCGGACTCGCGACAATTTCGTCTTTTCGGACGACGGAAAGCGACCATTTTGTCGCTTCTGCCGGACTCGCAGGCAGGCGGAGGAGGTCGCGGAAGATAGCTTCAAGAGGTTGTAATCACTGACTAAATGCACGAGAATCGCCGGGCTGCCTCGCCAGGTCGAGGGCCGCGACGCACGAGCCACAACCATCCTCACACAGAAGGAGCAAAAATGGCATCCATGGAAATTCCTGAGCTCTTCGGCACCAACGTCTTCAGCGACAAGGTCATGAAGGAGAGGCTGCCGAAGGAGACTTACAAGGCCCTCAAGGAGACCATCGAGAAGGGGACGCCCCTCAAGCCCGACGTGGCGGCAGTCGTGGCGAACGCCATGAAGGACTGGGCCATCGAGAAGGGGGCCACCCACTACACCCACTGGTTCCAGCCTCTCACGGGAAGCACGGCCGAGAAGCACGACTCCTTCATCACCCCGACCTCCGACGGCACCATCATCATGGAGTTCTCGGGCAAGCAGCTCACTCAGGGTGAGCCGGACGCCTCCTCCTTTCCGAGCGGCGGGCTGCGGGCGACCTTCGAGGCCCGCGGCTACACGGCCTGGGACTGCACCTCCCCGGCGTTCCTCAAGGAAGACGCGGCCGGAAACGTCACCCTCTGCATCCCCACGGCCTTCTGCTCGTATCACGGCGAGGCGCTCGACAAGAAGACCCCGCTTCTCCGCTCCATGAAGGCGGTCTCCGAGCAGGCCCTCCGCGTCCTCCGGGCAATGGGCGACAAGACGGCGAACCGCGTCATCTCCACGGTCGGCCCCGAGCAGGAGTACTTCCTCGTGGAGATCGAGCACTACCTCCAGCGGCTCGACCTCATCACCTGCGGCCGTACCCTCTTCGGCTCACCCTCGCCCAAGGGCCAGGAACTCGAGGACCAGTACTTCGGGGCCATCAAGGACCGCGTCTCCGACTACATGAAGGACCTGGACGTCGAGCTCTGGAAGATGGGGATCACCTCGAAGACGAAGCACAATGAGGTCGCCCCGGCGCAGTACGAGATGGCGCCCATCTTCTCGACGACGAATATCGCGGCGGACCACAACCAGCTCGTCATGGAGACGATGCAGAAGGTGGCCCTGCGCCACGACATGGTCTGCCTCCTCCACGAGAAGCCGTACGCCGGCGTGAACGGCTCCGGGAAACACAACAACTGGTCGCTCTCGACGGACACCGGGGTGAACCTCCTCGATCCCGGCCACACGCCCCATGAGAACGCCCAGTTCCTCGTCTTCCTGAGCGCGCTCCTGAAGGCGGTCGACACCCACGCGGACATCATGCGCGCGACCTGCGGGAGCTCCGGCAACGACCACCGGCTCGGCGCCAACGAAGCCCCGCCGGCGATCATCTCCATCTTCCTCGGGGAGGAGCTCACCGGCATCATCAACAAGCTCGCCAAGGGCGAGAAGGCCTCCGCGTCCGAGGCGACCTTCCTGAAGGTCGGCGTCGACACGCTCCCCGACCTCCCGAAAGACAACACCGACCGCAACCGGACCTCTCCCTTCGCCTTCACCGGCAACAAGTTCGAGTTCCGGATGGTCGGCTCCTCCCAGTCCATCTCCGGCCCGAACGTCGCCCTGAACACGATCGTCGCCGAGGCCCTCGACGAGATCGCCACGCGGCTCGAGAAGGCGAAGGACGTCAATGCCGAGATCGTCGAGATCCTCAAGGACGCGGTGAAGGACCACGGCCGGGTCATCTTCAACGGCAACAACTACTCCGACGAGTGGGTCGAGGAAGCCGCCCGCCGAGGGCTCCCGAACGTCCGCAACACCGTCGACGCGCTCAAGGCCTACACGACGAAGAAGGCCCAGGATCTCTTCTCCAACTACGGCGTCCTCAGCAACGAGGAGCTCCACTCCCGGTACGACATCTACCTGGAGCAGTACGCCAAGCACATCAACATCGAGGCGCAGACCGCCATCCAGATGGTGCGGCGGCAGTACATCCCCGCCGTGATGCGCTTCGTGACCGAGGTGGGGCAGTCGGCCCAGGCCGCCGGCCAGTTCGCCGCCGTCCAGAAGGACATCCTCGCCAACGCCGGGAAACTCCTCGAGTCGGCCTACAAGAACGTCCAGGGCCTCGAGACCGCCACCGAGCGGGCTCAAGGGACCTCCGGCGTCCCCGAGCAGGCCGCCGCCTTCCGCGACGAGGTCGTCACGGCCCTGCGCGCCCTGCGGGCGGACATCGACGCTCTCGAGGGCATTGTCTCCGAGGATCTCTGGCCGGTGCCCTCCTACGCTGACCTCCTCTTCAAGCTGTAGGCGGCCAGGCGCCGCAGCCCCCCGAGAGGTGAGGGAGTCGCAAGGCTCCCTCATCTTTTTTGTTTTACCAACCCAAGTTTTTTTCCAGGAGATCCCTCTTGTCCGGCCCGTCGGGAGAGGGCATGATTTGACCTCTTTCGGGCTTTTTCGAGGCCCCCGACCCCCGCCTGTAAGGGAGGAGAAAGTCGATGAATCCGGACGTCGAGTACTGGAACCCGATCCTAGAGACCCTGGACGAAGAGCGCCTCAGGGCCCTTCAGCTACGGAAGTTCCAGCGGGTCTTCTCCTGGGTCTACGAGCGCAGTCCCCTCTACCGCAAGAAGTACCAGGCCGCGGGCCTGAAGCCGGAAGACATCCGGACCTGGGACGACGTCAGCCGGGTGCCGCTGCTCACGAAGAACGACTACCGCTGTCAGGGCGTGGATCCCTTCCCCTACGGCGAGACGCTCTGCGTCCCCTTGGAGGACGTGACCGTCTTCCACCAGACGAGCGGCACCACGGGGACCCCCGTCTATCAGCCCGACACCTGGGCGGACTGGGAGTGGTGGTCGGAGTGCTGGGCCACGATCATGTGGTCCCAGGGCTTCCGCCCCAGCGACCGCGTCTTCCTCCCCTTCGGGTACAACATCTTCGTGGCGTATTGGGCGGGGCACTATGCCGCCGAGAAGATCGGCTGCGAGGTCGTCCCCGGCGGCGTCCTCGGCACCCGCGAGCGGCTCATGAAGATGAGGGAGCTCAAGGTCAACGCCTTCATGGCGACGCCGACGTACGTGCTCGGCATGGCCGAGACCGTCCAGAAGGAGCTCCAGGCGGATCCCCGGGAGTGGGGCATTGAGAGGATCCTCTGCGCCGGCGAGCCCGGAGCCCTCATCCCGAGCACGAAGCAGCGGATGCAGGAGGCGTGGGGTGCCCAGGTATGCGACCACGTGGGCGCGACCGAGGTCGGCGCCTGGAGCTTCGAGTGCCGCCACAAGCCGGGCGGTCTCCACGTCATCGAGTCCATGTTCCTGGTCGAGCTCCTGGAGCTCGAGAGCGACGCCCCGGTGACCAAGGCCGGCGTACCCGGCCGGATCGTCATCACCTCCTTCGACCGCCAGGCGCAGCCCTGCGTCCGCTTCGACACGAAGGACGTCTCCGCCTGGTCCGACAAGACCTGCTCCTGCGGCCGCACGTGGCGGATCCTCGACAAGGGCGTCCACGGCCGCGTCGACCACATCACGAAGGTCAAGGGCGTGCTCTTCTCCCCCACCGCGGCCGAGGAGGTCGTCCGTTCCTTCGAGGAGCTCAACGGCGAGTTCGAGATCATCGTCTCCAAGCGCGGCGACCTGGACCACATCCTGCTCCGCCTCGAGGTCCCGGAGATGTCTTCCGACGCGCGCGACGACCTCTTGAAGCGCCTCTCGAGCCAGCTTCGGTGGAAGACCCAGCTCAACTTCGAAATCGAGCCGGTCGCCTTCGGGAGCCTCCCCCGGTACGCGCTCAAGGCCCGCCGGTTCCACGATAACAGAAAGGATCACTGATGAAGGAAGACCAGCGGGTGAGCCAGATCGCCCAGGCCCTGGAGAACCTCGCGCGTTCGCTCCAGGAGCTGGAGCAGGCGGGCAAGGGGGTTCCGAGCGTAGAGAAGAACGT
>JACRCS010000051.1 GCA_016218905.1 Deltaproteobacteria bacterium | reverse complement strand
CAGTCCCTGGGGAGACATGTACGGCTCGAACCGGTATCTTTACGAGGTGGTGCGCCGTCTCGACCCGGCGCGGTTTCGCCCCACGGTCCTGGTTCCGGGCCGAGGCCCGTTCTCGGAGCACCTGGAGCGAGCCGGCATCGACGTCGTCTACCGGAGGCTCTCGGTCCTCAACAACAAACACCGCCTTTCGGAAGTGGCTGAGTTCTTCGCGCTCTTCGGCCCGGGCATTGCCTCGGTGGCGTCGCTTGTCCGAAACCGCAGAATCGCCCTCGTCCACACCAATACCTGCCATCTGCTGGCTGGAGCGCTCGCCGCGGCGCTGCTGCGGATTCCTCACGTGTGGCACATCCACGAGCGCGATATCTCGCCGGCAGCGCTGCGTAAGAGTCTCTCGGCAGCGGTCCTGAGACTCTCCGCGAAGGTGGTCACTGCCTCCACTGAATGCGGGAAGCAGTTCTTCGGCGAACGGCGGTCCCCGAAACTCCGGGCCATCCCGGGAGGCGTCGACCCCGATCGGTTCCACCCGGGTCTCTCCGGCCGGGGCGTGCGGGCCGAGTTCCGCTTGCCGGAGGCCGCGCCGGTCGTGGGGATGATCGGCCGGATCACCCCTTGGAAGGGTCAGGCGGAGTTCCTGGAAGCAGCGAGACGAATCCGGGACGCGGTGCCCGAAGCGCGGTTTCTGGTGGTCGGGGCTCCGGACGTGGCGGCAAACGACCGCTATGAGGGCGCCCTCCGGAGTCTGGTCGCCGAACTCGGGATCCAGGACGCGGTCGTATTCACCGGCCAGCGCGACGACGTACCCCAGATTATCGCCGCTCTGGACGTGCTCGTCCTTCCTTCGGTCGAACCCGAGCCCTTCGGGCTCGTCCTGGTCGAGGCCATGGCCGAGGAGAAGCCGGTAGTCGCAACCGCCATTGGGGGTCCCCTCGAAATCGTATCGCCGGGGGACACAGGCTTCCTGGTGCCGCCGAAAGACCCGGGTGCCATGGCAGCGGCGGTGCTTGGCCTCCTGGCTGATTCTCCCCTTCGCACAGAGATGGGGCGTCGGGGGCGGGCGCGCGCGCTCGAGCGCTTCACGTGGGAGCGGGCCGCACGAGACCTCGAAGCTTGCTGGTCGGAAGCTCTCCGCGGAAAGCAGGGAGCTTGAGCCGCCTCCGCCGTCTCTCCGGAAACTTCGCTGCCACCGTCGGGGGCCACTTCGCAGAGGCCTGCCTCACGCTCGTGGTCCTTGGGGTCTCCGCCCGCTACCTCAAACCCGAACTCTTCGGAGTGCTCGCGTCTGCGAGCGCCTTCGTTCAGACCTTCTATTTTCTCGCCGACGTGGGACTCGCGCGCCTGCTCGTCCGGGAAATGGCCCGGGATCAGGCGAAAGCGTCCCAGTTCCTCGGCGCCGCGATCGTCACCCGCTTCTTCTTGATCCTTCTCATCGTGCCCACCATGGCTCTCGCGACGTTCGCGATGGGCTCTTCTCGGCAGACGATGTCGGCGATCGCCATCGTGACCGTCTGGATGATCCTGCGACTGGTGAGTACCGCGTACGGAGCGGTCTTCCAGGCCTTCGAGCGAATGGAAGTCGACTCGGGTTTGAACATCTTGGGGGTCGTGGCCCGGCTCGGCTTCACCGTGGGGGCGATCCGCCTCAACGGGGGCCTCTCGGGCGTCCTCTGGGCCATGGTAGCGGGCCAGGCGCTCTACCTCGCAGGAGCGGCGTGGGTCTCCCACCGCCACTACGTCCGCCCCACCTTCGAGCGCGACCGGAAGCTCTGGAAGATGATGCTCTGGGAAGGGTTTCCCATCGGAGTCTCAGGCTTCTTCAGCACTGCCTACCATCAGATCGACACTCTTGTGCTGGCGGCGTTCCGCACCGAAGCGGAGGTGGGGCTCTTGAACGGCGGCTATCGGATCATCCATCAGCTCATGTACCTTCCGATCCTCTTCATGCGCGCGCCGTTCCCGCTGATTTCGCGGCTCCACCGCTCCGCGCCCGAGACGATGCCTCGGCTGACGAACCAGATGTTCAAACTGTCCCTGATGGTCGGCCTGCCGATCGGGGCCGCCCTCGCCGTCCTGGCGGAGCCGATCACGGCCCTGGTGCTCGGGAAGGACTTCCTTCAGGCCGCGTACGTGCTTCGCTATTACAGCTGGAGCGTCGCCGTCATGTTCCCTGCGGCAAGCGCCGCCGTCCTGTTGATCGCGATGGACCGCCAGAGAATGATGCCGAAGCTCCTCCTCCTGACCGTGGGCCTGAACACGGCTCTCGATTTGATCCTCGTACCCAGGATGGGCGGACCCGGAGCCTGCCTCGCGACGTTCGTAGCTACGGCAGTGATGGCGGTCGTGCTCGTTCGGGCGGTGTACCGGGAATTCCGCCCGGCATCGCTCCTCCGGATCCCTGTTGAGCCCGTGCTGGCGACATGCGGGCTCGTGGGGCTTCTCTACCTGCTGCGCGACCGAGAACTCCCAGCGGTGATCGCAGCCGGCAGCGCGGCCTACGCGGTCCTAGCCGTCATCTTGGTGCGCGTCTTCTCTTGGGAAGAGCTCAAGCGGCTCCGCGACTCCGTGCGCAGCACCTAGGTCACGCGGCCGCTCGGGCGGCTGCTCGCTGCAACGCCCAGGCGACAGTCCTGTCGATGGCGGCCGCCTCGAACTCGAGGGAGGAGAAATTGTGGTCCGCCCCATCGAGGAGCGAGAGCTCCGTGGAAACCTTAGCGAGAGCACGCTGCCAGACCGGGTTTCCGAAGAGCTCCTCCAGGGGGCGGCCCACCAAGGGATCCGCCGTGGAGAAGAGAAAGCAGGTTGGACATCCGGCGGCGGCCAAGCGCTCGGGCAGCGCGCGGATGTAGCGGTGGGAGGCCTTTCCGAACTCGTCTTCCTGGGCGGTCGGAAAGAGGACCGCCCGAAGCCGGCGGAGGACGTTCGGCACGCCCTTCTTGAGGTAATAGAGAGGCGACGCGGTGAGAAATTCGCGCCAGAACGCGATGGTCAGGAGTTTTCCGTATACGGAGCGAAACCCGATCCCGGTACCCACGTTCGTCTTGTAGATGAGGTTACAGAGGAAGAGGGAGTCGGCGGCGGACGGCGCCTCGGCTGCACAATGCACCGCCATGACGCTCCCGGCGCATAATCCCCACACGATGACACGGTCCACCCCGCCGGCGTCCCGAAAGAACGCCAGAGCCCGGTGGGCGTCGGCGATCCAGTCGGCGACACCGACCGTCTCCGGCCCCTCGCTGTCGCCGTAGCCCCGGTTGTCATACCGAAAGACGGGAAAGCCGGCCCTGCAGAGCGCCCTCGCGACCTTGACGTACAGGTTGTGCGGTCCGCGCCGGGCTTGCCGGCCGGCGTGGAGCAGCAACACGCCGAGGCCGCCGTGAGGGCGGCTCCCGCCAGGCTCGGGCAGGTGGAGGACCCCGTAGAGGGTTTTCCCACTATTGCCGAAGGTGACCACCTGCTCCATCGCAGTTATTCCCCTCCGACCGTTCTTTCCTATCTCACCGGCCGGCCAGAGACTGGAGTGTGCGCAGCGCCGGCCTGGGATTGCCGTGACTGTCAGCGAGCCCCATACCGCCGAAGTAAGCCTCTTCCCGGTCACGAAGAAGGATCCAGAAGAGCCTCTCGATCCCCAGTCCCGGCGAAGCCGCCGCCATCTCCTGAAGCCACTGCGCCTGCTTCTCGGGACTGCCGGGGTCGGTCCGCTTACCTGCCTGGGTCGGCCGGGCGGGGAACCCCGTCTCGGTCACCCAGATCGGCTTGTCCGACACTCCCGCTTGCCGCATGAGCGCTCGGATGTGCTCCATGTAGCTCTGGAACGTGAAGCCGTTGGCGACGACTTGGCTCGGAAAGTAGTAGTTGTGGACGTTCACTGCGTCGAAAGCCTTCGTCGACAAGATGGCGAGCAGCCACTCATCATGAAGTTCCTTGAACTGGGGCACTTCCGGCCCGGAGAAGTTGCGGGTGACCCCGCACGACATGGCGGACGGAAGCACCACTGCCCGCGGATCTGCGGCCTTGATCGCGGCGTAGCTGTCGCGAAGGAACTGGAGATAGTCCTCGCGCGAGCTCTGCCAGAAAGCGGGTGCGCTCACCTCGTTGCCGATCTCGTAGTGGACCTGCTTGCCCTTGTATCGCCCTGCCACGGCGGAGACGAAATTCTTCCACTTCGCCATGTCTTTGGGCATGGAGGCGCTGTTGTAGAGGCCCTTTTTCTGGCTCTGCTTGGTGGTACCCCACGAAGAGATGGAGACGATCTGCAAGAGGGTCTGAACCCCTTGGCCGCGAGCCCGCTCAACTACCGCGTCGAGCTGCTTCCAGTCGAAGTGGCCGTCGGAGGGCTCGATAGCCTGCCACGGGACCGGGAGGCGGATGGTTCCGATTCCGGCTTCACGCGCCGCGCCGAGCTCCTGATCGACGAGCTTGGCCGTGGTGCAGAGGCCGAAGGCGACGCTGCCACGAGACGAGGCGCTCGGGGTCGACGGGGCCGGCGCGGTGTTCGGCGTCGATGGGGCCGGCTCGGAGCTCGAGGCCGGCGCCGATTCGCCGCGGCGACCACCGACGAAGGCACGCACCTCGTCCGCGCTCACAGAGCCGTCGCCATCCGCGTCGAGCTCTCGAAAGCGCTCCGCGGGGCCGCGAAACTCCGACCGGGAGACTCGCCCGTCGCCGTTCGCGTCCATCTCCCGAAACCTCTCCGCAGCCGTGCCGCCGCGGGCCGCGCTGCGGCCGCTCCACCCGTAGCTGTCAGGGTCTCTACTGGCGGCAGGCGAAGCGTTCGGGCGGAGCAGGTCGAGGCGGGGCCCACCCGTCGCGCCGGCAGGGGCGCAAGCCACCGTCAGGAGCAGACCCAGCGCCGAGGTTCTCTTCCACTGCAGTTTCGTGAACATGCGTACTTCTCCACGAGAGTGGCGTGAGGTGGGGTGTCAAACGGTGTGAATGGTGGACTTTTCCGGAGGGCGAGTCAAGCCGGCCGGCAACCGGCGGACCTATCGTGGCGGCCTGCGTATCACCTTCCGAGCGGGGCGCGTTGGGATCCTCAGTACGTGCAAATCAGGATGCGCCCACGCCCCTCACGACGGCGGGAATGGTCTTCATGAGAATCCGAAAGTCCAAAGACAGCTTCCAGGTATCTATATACTCCATATCCATCTTCATCCATTCATTGAAGGAGAGGTTGTTGCGGCCGCTGACCTGCCAGATACAGGTTATCCCCGGAAGCACGCTGAACCTTCTGCACTGCCAGTCCTCGTCGAAACCCCGATAGTCGCGCATGGGGAGGGGCCTGGGTCCTACAACGCTCATATCTCCCAGCAGCACGTTGAGGAGCTGCGGAATCTCGTCGATACTCGTCTTCCGGAGCCACCGTCCGACCTTCGTAATCCTCGGATCGGCTTTGATCTTGAAGACGGGACCGTCCATCTCATTGCCGGACTCGAGCTGAGTCTGCATCTTCTCAGCGTCGTTGACCATGGTACGAAACTTGAAAAGCTTGAAGACTCTCTTGTTGTATCCTACTCGCTCCTGAACGAAAAAAATCGGCCCTTTGGATTCCAACTTGATGAGGACCGCCGCGACAGCAGTTATCGGCAATGTCACCGACAGCCCGATGAGGCTGATGGCGATGTCCATCAGACGCTTAGCGATAAGCTGAGGACCACCGTAAGGCCGAAACGCGACCGCGCTGACCGGGCCCTCGTATAGCAGTTCGTCCCCCATAGGGGTATCATTGCCGTTAAACAGCCGATAAATGTACCTTGCGATAATGCCGTGCTCTTCAGCTTTCTCGACGACCCGTTGGATCACCTCGTAATGGGAGCGAACGGGCAAGGCAATGATGATCTCGTCGATCACGTGCCGTTTCAGAATCGACGGCAAGTCGTCAATCGTGCCGAGGAACCGTCGCCCCTCCCACTCCTCGCCTCTGCGGCTGTCCACATAGCCCACGACCCGATATCCGAGCTCGGGCTCCTCTTCGATTCGTTTTGCCAGATCATGGGCTTTCTTATTGCTTCCTACGATCATTACATTGCGAAGATTCCGGCCGGCCAGCCTGACTCTTTTCAACGCCTGCCGCAACCCCAGACGGAAGCTCCAAGTCAGCACGATCGCGATTGCGTAGAAGGTTGAGATCCGCGTGGCGGTAATAAGCCCCGGGTAGCAAAAGGCGGCGACGGCCCCCAACACGAAGGTCCCTAGGGTCACTCCCCTGACGATCTCGAACCCCTCCTGCTTCACATCGGTAAACCTCTTGGACCGGTACATACCTCCCCAGGAGAGGGTCACGTGCCAACTCAACACAAGACAGAGGAGTATGGGCAGATCGAGGATCCGGACGTTGAACTCCAGAAGGCCGAGCAAGGATCCGTCTCCCAAGGCGTCTTCTTCGAGCCAGAAGGTCATCAAGACAGTCAGGCTCAAAATGAAGATGTCCGAGAGTTTCAGAAGCGTGATCAAGAGCTGTCGTCTGAGTGCCATCATCCTTGCACCTTCGTAACCCATATTTGGTTCGGGCTTCCCGTCCTCACGCGAGAGCGACGCCGTCCAACCCTGAGACCTCGATCCCCAGGAGGTGGAGCACGGTTGCCCCAGCGTCGACGATATCCGCCTTGCTCCCGCTAATCGGCCGGTTCACGTACAGAAGAGCGTTCTCGCGCGTGTGACCGCCCGACAAGACACCGCTACCGCTCAGTGCCGGCTTACCCAGAGCTCCCTTCAAGTCGTAGCCGTCATAGGGAAGAGCCACGAGATCGGGCGCGTCGTCGCAGCAGTCTCCGGAGTAGACCTGTTCCTTATAGAGAACCTCACGGATAACGTTCTCGCCGCCGATCTTCAAGCCGAGCAGATCGGACTTAATCGACTCTCTCAAGCTTTCGTATTCGCCGTCTTGCACGGAACCCCGCTGATATCTTCCTCGACGGTGAAGGTATACACGCGCAGGATCGAGCACGAACGCCACCGAATCGCTGCTGATCGTGTCGAACGTTTTTGGATTCGGTGTATCGAACTTGAGGTAGCCCCGCTCCTGCATGAACGTATTCAGGTACACTTCCTGCTTGATCAGTGTGAAGCCGTGATCGGAGAGCATCACGAAGGGGTCGTCTTCGTTCAACTGATCCACGAACCGTCCGAGAAAGACGTCCAGTTCTCTGTAAAAGGACCACACGAAGTCGTGCTGAGGATGCTTTGTGTCCTCGAAAGCATCCCAGAAATAGTGGTGAAGACGGTCCGTCTCCGTGACGGTTCCGATGAAGAGATCTGAATCGCCGTTCCCGTGCAGGTGAAGAATCGCCTCCTGCCGCTTGCGAAACGTTTCCATGATGTCGGCGGCGAGTTCGTTCAGACCTGCAGCGGCCTTCGCGGTGTTCACGTCCAGCCGATACCCGATCCGGTTCAGATACTGGTAGAGCGACTCGGGATAGCACGCCTTCTTGAGGTCGAGCGCGACGAACCCGGAGACCAACATCCCTTGGAGCGGTTTGGCGGGGTAGGTCGACGGCACATTGATGATGGTCGAGCGCCTGCCGTGCTCGGCCGCAATGTCCCAGAGGGTCCTGGCTTTCAAATCCGCGAAGCTGGGGAACCTCCAGGCATAGCTGGTGGCGGGAAGCTCCGTGAAGCCGTAGATCCCGTGGCGGCCCGGGTTGACCGCCGTCATGAAGCAGGTCCAAGACGTCGAGGATACCTCCGGGATCGAGGCGTTCATGCTCCGTGCCGTTCCCCGAGAGAGGACCCTCGCGAAATTCGGAAAGCCCCCGGGGTCGGCTCCGAGCCTGGTCAAAAGGGTGTATGGGACGCCGTCGAGTCCCAAGACGGTGACCTTCTTCCGCTGTTTCTTGAAGAATCTCTCGAGCATGAAGCACTCCGACCCGCCGCAGCAGCCTACATGTACCCCAGAGCGGCGAGTTGAGCCTCTATCAGCTTCCGCTCATCTTCCGAGGTCGTGGTCGGCTCGGCGCCCTCCGCGCCGGCCTCTTGCGGGCGAACTTCACCGCCCTTCTGCCGGTAGAGCCCAGGATCCACCGCGCGTACCATCGCCTCTTCGTCCAGCCTCAGACCGAGGAAGGCTACGATCCTCGAGACCTGCTCGGCCGGAGTCGCGACCATCGCCTTGTAAGGGATTCGCTCGACGGCCATGTCATCCCGCCCCGCGAGCCACTCCGTCACCTCCTCCAGATGGCGTCTAAAGAGCGCCGCCATCTCCGGGTCGGAGACTTCCGGTTCCTTTCCCTGTCTCGCCAGCATCACCCGTTGCGAGGTCACCACCTCATCGACATCCCGATCCATGAAGATGATTCGGTACCGGCAGGAACTCGGCAATTCCGGGAGGAGCGCCGACACGACCTTAACCGCCTTCCCCTCGGATCCCTCCAGCCAGGAGTTGTCCGCCTGCCCGCTCTTCACTGCCTCGAGCTCGAAGTACCCGTGCGGGTTGTCCTCGTCCGCTTCGCGCAGTCCGTCCGTCACCAGGGGAACGCCGCCGGCCGCCAGCACCCTCATCATCATCGACGTTCCAGACCTCGGCAGGCCCGAGACGACGACCACCCTCTTCTCTTCTCCGTGCATCCTTCTTCTCCTTGGCTCTCACCCGGCGCAAACCACGCCCGGCGAGTAAGGGCTCTCGTGGCAGGAGCGCGGCCAGTACCGCAAACGGGCTCATCGCACCCTTTTCGGGGAGGCACTGCAAGACTTACGCCGCCGCGGGCCCCCATGAAAAGAGGGCCGAGTTTGGCAGGGAAAGTGGCCGGAGGCCCTCCGGGCCCGTTTGGCCGAGGCCGGGAATGAGACGAACGCCTCCCAAAAGTGGAAAACGTTTTCCACTTCGTTCGAGACAATTACCTACTTCTGAAGGCGAAGGAGCTAAGTAGCCGCAGACAGGAGGAGCTGGGGCATCAGTCCCGGCGATGCGAGGACGTCATGTGGGCTGATAAAGGGGCGCTGAGGAAAGACGGGAGAGAATCCGGATGCCGAGTAGGGGCACGGCTAGGGACATTCGGAGACGCCTCGTTCACCGAGGCTGGAGGCCCACCTCCGCTGATCAGTTTCGAGCCAGGCGGCCCTTTCGAAGGAGATACGCGAGGATCTCCTCGACGCAGGCGTCCACCGTCAGCTCGTCGGTTCGGAGGACGAGCTCCGGCTGCTCCGGCGCTTCATGCGACTCGTAACCGGCCTCCTCCGAGAGCCGCCTCACGGAAGCGGACTCCGGTGGGGCCAGGAGTACCTCCACGAAGCGCTCGCCGCCGATCACCTGGCGGGCAGCTCGCCGCTCCTCGCGCCCGGGAAGGGAGAAGGCACAGAGGGCGAAGAGTCCCGCCTCGATAAAGAGCTTCGCCACCGCTGCCGCTCGATCGAGGTCCTCCGAGACAGGGTCGTCGCCGTCCCCAATCCGGCCCTCGTCCGCGGGATGCCGGCTGAGTTTGCCGGCATCGAGCACGTACGCCGCGTGGCCGAGGTCGAAGAGACGCCTCTCCAGCGCGTAGGCGATGGCGCTCTTGCCCGAGCCGGTGAGGCCCGTGAACCAAATCGTAACCGCCTTCTGCCGAAAAAGTACTTCCCGATCTGCGGCGGTGACGAGGCTGTCGCGGCAGCGCGCTTCGGTACCCTTTTGCCCGAAGAAAGTTCGCTCCTCGGAACGGGTGTCGACTGCCTGCGTCTCGAGAATCATGCCTGCGGCGACAGTGTTGTTGGTGATGCGATCGATGAGGATGAAGGCACCCGTCGTGCGGTTGTGCTTGTAGGGGTCGTAGGCGATCGGCGCCGATAGCTCGAGCGTACAGCGACCGATCTCGTTGAGCCGCAGAGCCTCGGCGTCGTGCCGGTGCAGCGTGTTGACATCGATGCGGTACCGGAGGTCCGCCACGATCCCCGGCACCTTGCGCGACGTCTGCTTGACCAGGTACTGCCTGTGCTTGACCAGGGGTTCTTCGGCCATCCAAACGACCATGGCTTCGAAGCGGTTGCCGACTCGGGGCACGTTGTTCACGTGGGCGAGCATGTCGCCCCGGCTCAGGTCGATCTCATCCGAGAGGGTAAGCGTGGGGGCCATGGGCGCGCAGGCCTCGGCGACGTCCCCGTCGTACGTGACGATCGATCGCACGCGGGTCCTCTTCCCCGACGGGAGGGCGACCACCTCGTCCCCCACCCGGACGATGCCCGAGGCGATCGTGCCGGCGAACCCGCGGAAGTCGAGGTTCGGGCGAATCACGAATTGGACTGGAAAGCGAAAGTCGATGAGGTTCCGGTCGCTGGCGATGTGGACGTTCTCGAGGAGGTGCATGAGCGTCGCGCCGGTGTACCACGGCATGTTCCCGCTCGGGTTCACGACGTTGTCCCCGTCGAGAGCCGAGATGGGCACGAACGTGACGTCGGAGAGCTCGAGTTTCGCCGTGAACTCGCGGTAGTCCGCCACGATCTTCTCGTACGTGTCCTCCCGGTATCCGACGAGATCCATTTTGTTCACGGCCACGACGATGTGCTTGATGCCGAGGAGGGACGCGATGAAGCTGTGGCGCTTGGTCTGGGTCAGGACGCCCTGGCGCGCGTCGATCAGGATCACCGCGAGATCGCAGGTTGACGCGCCGGTGGCCATGTTGCGGGTGTACTGCTCGTGGCCGGGCGTGTCGGCGATGATGAACTTGCGCTTCGCAGTGGAGAAGTAACGGTAGGCGACATCGATCGTGATCCCCTGCTCGCGTTCGGCTCTCAGGCCGTCGGTCAGCAGCGCGGGGTCGAAGTCCCGATCTCCCACGGTGCCGTGCTTGGCCGTGTCCGCCATGACTGCGGCGAGCTGGTCCTCGTAGATCATCTTCGAGTCGTAGAGCAGGCGCCCGATGAGCGTGCTCTTGCCGTCGTCGACGCTGCCGCACGTCAGGAAGCGCAAGAGCTCCTTGCTTTCGTGCTGACGCAGGTAGGCCCGGATATCGGTCTCGATAAGGTCCGACTGGTGGGACATTGCTAGAAATACCCTTCCTTCTTCTTCTCCTCCATCGAGCCGGACTGGTCGAAGTCGATCACGCGCCCCTGCCGCTCGGAAGTCTTCGTGAGCAGCATCTCCTGGATGATGTCCGGTAGGGTGGTGGCATTCGATTCGACGGCCCCGGTGAGGGGATAGCAGCCGAGCGTCCGGAAACGCACCCGCTTCATCATGGGCTCTTCCCCCGGCTCCAGCACGAGCCGTTCGTCATCCACCATGATGAGTGTCCCGTCGCGCTCGACGACAGGACGCACCGCGGCGAAGTAGAGGGGCACGATCGGGAGGTCTTCCAGGTAGATGTATTGCCAGACGTCGAGCTCGGTCCAGTTGCTGAGCGGAAAGACGCGGATCGACTCCCCCTTGTTCACCTCGCTGTTGTAGAGGTTCCAGAGCTCCGGCCTCTGGTTCTTCGGGTCCCACCGATGATACCGGTCCCGGAACGAGTAGACCCTCTCCTTGGCGCGGCTCTTCTCCTCGTCCCTTCGGGCACCGCCGAAGGCCGCGTCGAACCTGTACTTGTCGAGCGCCTGTTTGAGCGCCTCCGTCTTCATCACGTCCGTGTGCTTCTTGGAGCCGTGCGTGATCGGTCCGATGCCCTGGGCCAACCCCTCCTCGTTCACGTAGACGATCAGCTCGAGACCGAGGCGCTCCACCATCCGATTGCGGTAGCGGTACATGTCCTGGAACTTCCAGGTCGTGTCCACGTGCATCAGGGGAAAGGGCGGCTTACCGGGATGGAAGGCCTTGAGAGCCAGTTGCAGCATCACCGTCGAGTCCTTGCCGACGGAGTAGAGCATGACCGGGTTCTCGAACTCGGCGGCCACCTCTCGGATGATGTGAATGCTCTCGGCTTCCAGTTGCTTCAGGTGCGTCAGCGTCGTGTTCACAGTATAGATCCTTGCGCCTCCCAATAGCCGAGCACCTGCCCCACCGACTCCTCCAGGGATTGGCTGGAGGTGTCGACGACGAGCTCCGGGTTCACCGGCTCCTCGTAGGGGCTGGAGATGCCGGTGAACTCCGGGATGCCACCCGCCCTGGCCTTTTTGTACAGACCCTTGGGGTCCCTCGCCTCGCAGGTGCCCAGGTCGCACCGGACGTACACCTCGACGAACTCGCCGGGGAGCAGGAGCTGGCGCACGCGGTCGCGGTCGGAGCGGAAAGGCGAGATGAAGGCGGCCAGGGTGACGAGCCCCGCGTCGACCAGGAGCTTCCCGACCTCTCCGATCCTGCGGATGTTCTCCTGCCGGTCTTCGGCGTTGAAACCGAGGTCGCGGTTCAGCCCCTGGCGGACGTTGTCGCCGTCCAGGAGGTACGTGTACACGCCTCGCCGGAAGAGCACCTCCTCGACGGCGTGGGCCAACGTAGACTTTCCGGCGCCGGAGAGGCCCGTGAACCAGAAGAGGAGCGATCGGTGCCCGTTACGGCGGCGGTAGTCGCTCTTCGTCAGTCTTCGCTCCTGCCATACCAGGTTCTCTGCGACCACCCTCATGAAAGCTCCGTCTCGTCTGACCCTTACGGCGGAGGCATCAATCTAGCCCATTCATGCCGCCGAGGGGAAGCCAGTTTCCCGGCTCAGGGCGACGGCTTCGAAACACGCCGCTTCGGCCCTCGTTTCCCGATCTCGAGGGTAGGCCCGGGCAGTGGTCACCTCCACCTGGATCCGGCAGCCGGGCTCCACGCCGTGGAGGAGGCTGCTCCGCCGCGGAAACTGGGCGAAGAGGGGCCCCGCTCCGTCCACGCGGGCTTCCACCTTGACTCGGTCTCCGAGGAGGGTCAGTCGCTCCACCGTCGCGACGCCCGGCTCCTCACGCCAGAACTTCAAGTCATAGGCGCGGATGACGAGCCGGAGGGGCGTCCCGTCCGCCCACGGCCCCGCAGGGACGAGGAGCGCTCCCACCGGCGCCTTCCCGCCCTGCGCCGTGCTGTCGAAGACGTTCGCCTCCCCCAGGAACCGGGCGACGAACTCGGTCGCCGGGGAATCGAGGATCTCCTGTGGAGTGCCGGCCTGCTCCACCCTGCCCTGGTGCATCACCAGGACCCGGTCCGCCACCGCGAGCGCCTCCTCCTGGTCGTGGGTCACGAACAGGGAAGTGAGCCCGACCTCGTCGTGCAGGCGCCGGAGCCACCGGCGCAGTTCCTCGCGGACCTTCGCGTCGACGGCGCCGAACGGCTCGTCGAGCAGGAGGAGACGCGGCCGGGGCGCCAAGGCCCTCGCCAGCGCCACCCTCTGCCTCTGGCCGCCCGAAAGTTGGCTCGGCATCCTGTCCTCAAACCCAGCGAGCCCCACCAGTTGGAGGAGCTCGGAGACTCGCTCCGCCCGCTCCTTCCGTGGGATCCGCCTCACCCGGAGTCCGAACCCCACGTTCTGGGCCACGGTCATGTGACGGAAGAGCGCGTAGTGCTGGAAGACGAAGCCCACCCCGCGGCTCCGGACGCTCGACCCCGTCGCCTCCTCACCGTGGAAGCGGATGCAGCCGGCGTCCGGGGTCTCCAGGCCGGCGATGATCCGCAGGAGCGTGGTCTTCCCCGATCCGGAGAGTCCGAGGAGCGCGACGAGTTCTCCGGTCGCGACGTCGAGGCTGACACCCCTCAGCGCCTCAAAGCTGCCGAAGGACTTTCGGATGTCCCTGATCTCGATGCTCATAGGATGCCTCTGCTGCTGGGCCCTTCTGTCGCTCTTCTCCCCCGGCGCCCCGTCAGGGCTTCTCGGGCACGACCCGTTCCGAAAAGTCACGGCCGGCCCGCCACTGGACGAGGGTCTTGGCGGCCAGGGTCACGAGAGCGATCAGGGCGAGGAGGGACGCAACGGCAAACGCCGCGGTGAAGTTGTACTCGTTGTAGAGGATCTCGACGTGGAGCGGCAGCGTGTTGGTCAAGCCCCTTATGTGCCCGGAGACGACGGAGACGGCGCCGAACTCCCCCATCGCGCGCGCACTGCAGAGCGTCACTCCATAGAGGAGCCCCCACTTGACGTTGGGCAGGGTCACGCTCCAGAAGGTCTGCCAACCGCTCGCTCCGAGCACGAGGGCGGCCTCCTCGTCCTCGGTCCCCTGTGCCTGCATGAGAGGGATGAGCTCGCGGGCCACGAACGGGAACGTGACGAACACCGTCGCGAGGACGATGCCCGGTACGGCGAAGATGACCTGAACCCCCCGCTCGGCGAGCCACGGGCCGAGCCAGCCGTGTCGCCCGAAGACGAGCACATACACGAGGCCCGAGACCACCGGAGAGACGGAGAAGGGGAGGTCCACGAGGGAGACGAGAACGCTCTTCCCGCGGAAGTCGAACTTCGAGATGGCCCAGGCGGCTGCGACCCCGAAGGTGGCGTTCATGGCGACCGAGATCGTCGCGGCGAGGAGCGTCAGCCGCAGGGCCGCCAGCGCATAGGGGTCGCGGATCGCCTCCCAGTACTGATGGAGCCCCTTCTTCAGGGCTTCGAAGAAGACCACCGCCAGCGGAACGAAGAGGAAGAGCGCGAGGAAGCCGAGTCCGAGGGCGATGACCAGCCACCGCACCCCGGCGGGTTCACCGAGGGCGGGAACGGCCGGGCGATCCGCGCCGCTCCTCCGAGGAGGTCCCCCAGCCATCGTGCGCCTCACGATGCGGCGTGACGCCGGCGCGCCCACGCCTGGAGGAAGTTGATCCCCACGAGCAGGCTGAAGGAGACGGCGAGCATCGCGACCGCGACGGCGGCCGCTCCGGCGAGATCGTACTGCTCGAGCTTCGTGATGATCATGAACGGAGTGATCTCGGTCCTGTACGGCAGGTTTCCCGAGATGAAGACGACGGAACCGTACTCCCCGACCGCCCGGGCGAAGGCCAACGCGAAGCCCGTGAGCAGCGCGGGCCAGAGGGGCGGGAAGAGCACCTCCCGGAAGGTCCGCCACCAGCCCGCTCCGAGGCTCGCCGCGGCCTCTTCCATTTCGGCGTCCAGGTCCTCGAGCACGGGCTGGACCGTACGGACGACGAACGGCAGCCCGACGAAGATGAGAGCGACGAGCACGCCCAACCGGGTAAAGGCGACGCGGACGCCCGCCCGCTCCAGGACTCTGCCGATCCACCCGTTCCCCGAGTAGACGGTCGTGAGGGCGATCCCCGCCACCGCGGTCGGGAGGGCGAAGGGGAGGTCCACGAGGGCATCGACGAGACGCCTGCCCGGGAACCGGTAGCGGACGAGCATCCACGCGACGAGGAAACCGAACGCACCGTTCAGTCCCGCCGCGACCAGGGAGGCTCCGAAGCTCAAGCAGTACGAGGCCGTGACGCGCGGTGAAACGATGGTCTTCCAGAAGTACTCCCACCCCTTCTCGTGCGCGGCGAAGAATGACGCGGTGAGCGGCACCAGGACGATCAGACTCAGGTACGCGAGCGAGAACCCCAGGGTCGGACCGAAGCCGGGGAGGACGTTGGGTGCGTGCTTTCGGAGTGGGAGCATTTCCGACCTCACTGGGTTCCTCGGCCGCCGCAAGAGGACGGTCGCGATTCGATTCCACTTGGCCACGTCGTGGCCTCGGCCGGAGGAACCGGCCTCCTGGCGGCGGTCCCCCCAAGCCCGTGCTAGCATTGCAACGCTTATGCCCGGGGCAAAGAACGGCCTAAGAGCGCGATTTTCCGTCGCTTCCGGTGGGCGGGGGTGAGAATCTCATGGTGTTGCCGGGCAAAGCCGTTATATATGCTGGCCGAATCCTGCGGCCCAGCATATTTCCCGGGGGCACCGAAGGGAGACGATGCAGCTCGTCCTGGAAGTCTGGAAAGAGGTGGGGCGGGGCGCCAAACCGGGCGACTCCCTCGCCCGCATCGGGCGGCTGATCGGAGAGCGGATCCCCTTCGACGCTCTCGTGATTCGCAGGTTCGACGCCCGCGTGGGCCGGCTCGAGACGCTGGAACAGGAGCTGCGCAGCCCCCTTCCGGGCCTGCCGCCCCCACGAACCGAGCTGACTTCGGCCGATGTACGGGAGATCGCGAGCTGGTGTCGGGAGGGGCGCGTCTGCCGGCTTCCTCCGGATCGTCCGAAGGGAGGGCCGGCAGCGCTCGTCCCTTCGGACCTCGGGGCAGAAGTGTTGGCCGGGCCCCTCGCCGTGGAGGACGGGCCCGTGGGCGTGCTGCTCCTGGCTCGAGCCGAACCCGGCTTTACCGACGAACACGTCCGCCTCGTCCGAGAACTTCTCGAGCCTCTTGCCTTCGTGCTGCGAAACGCCGAGCGCCTGCAGGACCTGGAACGGCACCGGGACGCCGTGGAGGCCGACAAGAGGGCCCTGCTCTCCCGGCTCGAGCGCCAGGACATCGCCGACTCCCTCATCGGGTCTGAGAGCGGACTTCGAGAAGTCATCGAACGGGTCGATCAGGTCGCGGGCACCGACGCGCCCGTCCTCCTCCTAGGGGAGACGGGCACCGGCAAGGAAGTCATCTCGCGGCGAATCCACGCCCGCTCCCGCCGGGCCGACGGTCCCATCGTCCGCGTGAACTGCGGCGCGAGTCCACCGGAGCTCGTGGATTCGGAGCTCTTCGGGCACGAGAGGGGCAGCTTCACGGGCGCCATCACCGCCCGGAAGGGCTGGTTCGAGCGGGCGGACGGTGGAACCCTCTTCCTCGATGAGATCGCCGAATTGCCGGCCGCCGCCCAGGTGCGACTCCTCCGCATCCTTCAGGACGGCTCCCTGGATCGGGTCGGTGCCCAGCGCACGGTGATGGTGGACGTCCGGGTGATCGCCGCTACGCACGCCGATCTCCCTGCCATGGTCGCGCGCGGCGAGTTTCGCCAGGATCTCTGGTACCGGATCGGCGTCTTCCCAATCCGTCTGCCGCCGCTGCGCGAGCGGATCCAGGACATCCCGGCCCTGGCGGCCCAGTTCGCCTGGCGCGCGGGCAAACGGCTCGGGTTTGCGCCGCTGGTGCCCTCCCCGGAGGACATCGCCCTCCTGGTCGGCTACGCGTGGCCGGGAAACGTGCGGGAGCTCGCCGCGGTGATCGAGCGCGCCGCCATCTTGGGGGACGGGCGCCGCCTCGAGGTGGGCGCGGCGCTGGGCGTCACGGCCCAGACGCCCGTCGGGCCGAAGCCGGAGCCTCCCGGACCGGCAGGCGGCGGGACTGACTTTCCGAGTCTGGACGGGGCCATGCGCGCCCACATCGAGCTCGCCCTGGTCCGCACGCGCGGGCGTATCGAGGGGGCCCAGGGTGCCGCCGCCCTGCTGCAGATGAACCCGCACACGCTCCGGGCCCGCATGCGCAGACTGAGGATCGATTGGAGCCGCTACAAGGCCGCGCGTAGCGGAGAGAACGGAAGAAGCTGACCCGAAGACGCCGAGCCCCGGAGCGAAAGGATGCTCTCGGTTCGCCGGAAGCTCGGCACGCCGTCTCCGGGCAGCGCGCCGGATTGGAGGAGCCGTGTCCTACCCAGCGTGGATCACCCTCGCAACCGTGGCCCTGGTCTTCGGTCTGCTGGCCTTCACCCAGATCGCCGCGGATACGGTTCTCGTCGGCGGGCTCGGCCTCCTGCTGCTGACCGGCGTGCTCAACCCGTCCCAGGCGCTCGCCGGCTTCGCGAACGAGGGCATGATCACGGTCGGCGTCTTGTTCGTCGTCGCGACGGGCCTGAGCGAGACCGGCGCCTTCTCGCTCGTCGTGCCGAGGATCCTCGGCCGCACGTCTTCGGTCAAGCTCGCCCAGGCGCGGATGATGATCCCGACCACGCTCCTGAGCGCCTTCATCAACAACACGCCGCTGGTGGCGATGCTCCTCCCCGTCGTCCTCGACTGGTGCAAGAAGAACCGGCTCTCGCCGTCGCGGCTCCTGCTTCCCTTGAGCTACGCCTCCATCCTGGGAGGCGTCGTCACCCTCATCGGCACGAGCACGAACCTCGTAGTGAACGGGTTGATGCTGGCAGCGGGCATGAAGGGGATGAGGATGTTCGACCTCGCGTGGGTGGGCCTCCCGTGCGCCGCCGCCGGGCTCGGCTTTCTCCTGTTGTTCGGGAGGAGACTGCTTCCGGAGCGGATCTCGCCCGTCAGCCTCGCCTCGGATCCGCGCGAGTACACCTTCGAGATGACGGTAGAGGGCGGGAGCGGCCTCGTCGGGAAGACGATCGAGGACGCGGGGCTTCGACACCTGCCCGGCGCGTACATCGTGGAGATCGAGCGCAACGGAGGCGTGCTCCCCGCCGTGGCCCCCCAGGAAGTGCTCCAGGGCGGCGACCGGCTCCTCTTCGCCGGCATCATCGGGTCCGTTCTCGATCTCCAGAAGACGAGGGGGCTGACTCCCGCCACGGATCAGGTGTTCAAGCTCGACGGTCCCCGGTCCACCCGGACGCTCATCGAGGCCGTGGTCTCGGACACCTTCCCGCAGCTCGGAAAGACGATCCGGGAGTCCCGCTTCCGCACCCAGTACAATGCCGTCGTGCTCGCGGTGGCCCGCAACGGCCAGCGCATTCAGGAGAAGATCGGAAACATCCGGCTACGGGCGGGAGATACTCTGCTGCTGGAGGCGCGGCCGCAGTTCCTGGATCAGCAGAGAGACTGCCGGGACTTCTACCTCGTGAGCCAACTGGAGAACTCGAACCCTCCCCGGCACGACCGGGCGTGGGCTTCGCTCGCGATCTTCGCCGGCCTGGTCCTCCTGGCCTCCCTCGGCCTCCTCGACATGCTCCGCGCCTCGGTGCTGGCCGCGGGGCTGATGCTGATATGCCGGTGCTGCCGGACCACGGTGGTTCGCAGGAACGTCAACTGGCAGGTCCTGATCGCCATCGGTGCGGCGCTGGGGCTCGGCAAGGCCATGGAGGTCTCGGGCGCCGCTCAGATGATTGCCGAAGTGATCATGGGCTTTGCGGGCCAGAGTCCGCTCGCGAACCTGGCGGCGATCTACCTGCTCTCGATGGTCTTCACCGAGATCCTCACCAACAACGCGGCCGCGGCCCTCGTCTTTCCCATCGCCAAGGCCACCGCGGTCACGCTCGACGCGAGCCCGCTGCCCTTCCTCTTCGCCCTGACCGTGGCGGCCTCCTTCGGCTTCGCCACGCCT
>JACRCS010000614.1 GCA_016218905.1 Deltaproteobacteria bacterium | reverse complement strand
GAGTCCGGCCCGGATGCGCTCGGTCGCGGCGAGGCCGTCCAGGACGGGCATCTGGATGTCCATCAGTGCGAGATCGAACCTTTCGCGCGAGAGGGACCGAAGGGCCTCGTCGCCGTCCGAGACAGCGACCGCTTCGTGCCCCAGGCGCGAGAGGAGCTCCCGGGCGAAGAGCCTGCTCACCGCGTCGTCGTCGGCCAGGAGGATGCGCAGGGGGCATTCCGCCAAGAGCTTCGTCCGTTCTCCGAGCGCCGCCGAAACACGGGAAGCTGCCTCTTTGGCAGACCCGAGCTCGACCTCGAATCGGAAGGTGCTTCCGACGCCGGGGGTGCTCTCCGCCGAAATCCTGCCGCCCATCAGCTCGGCGAGTTCCTTGGCGATCGAGAGCCCCAGTCCTGAGCCGCCGTACTTCGCGTGGGTCGCCGCGGTCGCCTCGGAGAAGCGCTCGAAGATCCTCGGCATCCGCTCGGCGGGTATTCCGATCCCGGAGTCTCGGACCGCAAAGGAAAGGTGTACCGAGTTCCGCGTACCACGTACCACGTCCGAGGCTGGTTGCTCACGGTCGTGCGCCACGTCGACGGTGACGGCTACTTCCCCCGTTTCCGTGAACTTGACCGCGTTGGAGACGAGATTGGAGAGCACCTGCTGGAGCCTCGCCGGATCTCCGAGGACCCGGGCCGGAACCTCGGGCGAGAGCTCGAGGATGAGCCGAAGCCCCCTGTTCAGGGCAGACGGCCGCTGAGCGGAGACGACGGTCTCGAGCACCTTGCCGAGAGCGAACTCCTCCTCCGCCAGGGTCACCTTCCCGGCCTCGAGGCTCGCGAATTCGAGGATCTCGTCCACGATGCGCGCCAGGGACCACGCGGATTCCTTCGAGATCTCCAGCCATTGCCTCGCTTGCGCGGTCATGTCCTCGAGGAGGGAGAGGTCGATCATTCCGATCACCCCATTGAGCGGCGTTCGGAGCTCGTGGCTCATCCTGGCGAGGAACTCGCTCTTGGTCCCGTTGGCCGCCTCGGCGGCTCGCTTGGCTCGCCCGAGCTCCTCCTCGGCGCGTTTCCGCTCGGTGATGTCGTGAACCATGCCTACGGATCGGACGATGCGGCCCGCGTCGTCCCGGAAGTGCCGGCACTTCTCATGGATGACCCGGATTTCGCCATCCGACTTCCTCACGATGCGGTGCTCGATCTCGTAGGTCTGCCTCTCGTCCCGCAGGGACGCCGAGTAGGCGTCGTCCACCGCCGGGCGGTCCTCCGGATGCACGGCTTCGAGAAAGGCTCCGTACGTTGCGCGGAACGTGTGCGGATCGAACCCGAATATTCGAAAGACCTCGTCCGACCAGGTCAGCCGGTCTCTCGTGAGATCGAGCTCCCAGCTCCCGAGGTGGGCGATCGCCTGCGCGTGGTTGAGCAGCTCCTCGCTCGCCCGGAGTTCTGCCGTCCGCTCTCTTACCCGCGCCTCCAGTTCGCGGCTGAACCCGTGCGATTGGTAGGCGAGCCGCGCGGAAAGCCCCGCCAGAAGGGAGAAGGTCAAGCCGAGGAGGAGCACGCCGAGGTCGAGCACGCCGTCGGGGAAGCCTTGTCCGTGCTCTCGTTGAACGAGAGCCTGCCAGAGCAGGAAGCTGGCCGTGCTCCCCGCGATGGCCATCCAGCCCGGGATCCAGGATTCGAAATGGACCCGCGTCGAAGGCCGGAGGGTCAGGGCGGTGCCCAGGAAGAGAAACCCCAGGGCGGTGTTCACGGCCATGGGCGTGAACGGTTCCCAGCCGTAGAGGCCTCGCAGGCCCAGCGCGTAACCAGCGAGGGCCGTCCCCCCGGCTGCAAATAGGAGCCCGCCCGCATAGGCGGCGAACTCGTCGCAGCGCCTGCCGCCGAGCACCTCGGAGGCGGACGCGAGACCCGCGATGGCAAAGCACCCCGCCGTGAGTGGGGCCATGCGCGTGGGGTACGGCAAGTCGAACGCCGGAAGGAGACCCGCGCAGAGCAGATCGGGCGAGCATGGCAGCGGCGTCAGGTAGGCGAGGAGCGTCGCGGCGCCGATCGAGCCCGACAAAGCACCGAGCCAAGCAGCCGACGCTCTGGCTCTCCCCGACGCGCCGAGCAGGAGGGAGGCGGCCGTCAACACGAAGCACACGGCCGTGGTGAAGTGCATCCCGGCGAACTCGGGCCCGATCTGGATGATTCGGCGATTCCCGGTCAACCATCCGAAGATCACCAGAAGGCCGAGGAAGAGGGCCGACACGGCCGGGACGGCGAAGCCGAGGCGTGAAGCGCGGCCGACTTTGGCGAGGGGTTCGATTTGAAGCATGACGCGCGTCGTCCGTGCAATCGGCTCACGGCAGGTGAGTATCCGTAGAGCGGCTCTCGCTCCGGGAGGAAGGTGTTCCGGGGTGAGGAGCCGCGCCCCGGACACTTGGAGACGATGAAGGATACCTCGCTGCGAGCGCGCAACAAGTGGACTGACCGGCTTTGTACCTGGCGAGGCGAGGAGACCGAGCCTCCGGCCGATCCGGGGAAGCTCCGCGAAGGGGCGGCGCGGGCGAAGCGTCCCCGGCCGGCCACCAGGTCGGGAGGTCCCCGGGATGACGCCTCCGGGGTCTCGTCTAAGTGCTGGAATCGCCTGCTCGGAATGACGGAACCGGAGCGCACTGCCTGAGCCGGTCTCCCGCCGAGCCCTGGACGCCGCTCTCCGCCCGGGGCCTTCGCCTTGCGCCCGCAGCAAACCGGATCAGACTGTGCACGGATGAGGTTCGGAGTCGCCGGTCCGCCGGGCGGGAGCAACGCGGGAGGAGCGAGATGAGCAGAGGGGTGATTGCCACCCTTGACGGGAACGAGGCCGCGGCCTCGATCGCTCATCGGCTGAGCGAGGTCGTCGCGATCTACCCGATCACGCCCTCTTCGCCCATGGGCGAGTGGGCGGACGAGTGGTCAGCCGGCGGGAAGACGAACGTCTGGGGAACGGTCCCGACCGTGGTGGAGCTCCAGTCCGAGGCGGGCGCGGCAGGGGCGGTGCATGGCTCCCTCCAGGCCGGGGCGCTGACGACGACCTTCACGTCCTCCCAGGGCCTGCTCCTCCACGTCCCGAACATGTTCAAGATCGCGGGGGAGCTCCTCTCCTACGCGATGCACGTGGCCGCGCGCACCGTTGCGACGCAGGGCCTGTCGATCTTCGGAGACCACTCGGACGTGATGGCGTGCCGCCAGACGGGGTTCGCGTTCCTCTGTTCGGGCTCAGTCCAGGAGGCGCACGACCTCGCGGCCGTGGCCCACGCGGCGACCCTCTCGTCGCGGCTTCCCTTCCTGCACTTTTTCGACGGCTTTCGGACGTCCCACGAGCTCGCCAAGATCGAGCTCCTCTCGGACGAGGACCTCCGGGAGCTGATCCGTGAAGACCTCATCCGGGCTCACCGGGCGAGGGCGTTGACGCCCGACCGGCCGGTCCTCCGGGGGGCGGCCGTCAACCCGGACGTCTTCTTTCAGCTCCGGGAGTCCTCGAACCAATTCTACGCGGGCTGTCCCGACGCGGTGCGGCAGGCCATGGCGGAGCTCGAGCGGATCTCCGGCCGGTCCTACCACCTCTTCGACTACTTCGGTCATGCCGAGGCGGAGCGGGTGCTGGTCGTCATGGGGTCGGGCGCCGAGGTGGCGCACGAGACGGCGGAATGGCTCGTCGAGCGCGGAGAGCGGGTGGGCGTGCTGAAGGTTCGGCTCTATCGGCCCTTTTCGGCGGAGCACTTCGTCCGCGCCCTCCCGCCGGCGGTGCGTTCGATCGCGGTGCTCGACCGGACGAAAGAGCCGGGGGCCCTGGGAGAGCCGCTCTACCTGGACGTGCTCGCGGCGCTCTCCGAGACGGAGCCGCTCGGGCTCTGGCCGTTTTCGCGCCGGCCGCGGGTGATCGGCGGCCGCTACGGGCTCTCCTCGAAAGAGTTCGATCCGGCGATGGTGAAGGCCGTCTTCGACGAGCTCGCCAAGGACGCGCCGAAGCAGCACTTCACGGTCGGGATCGAAGACGACGTGACGTACCTCTCGCTGCCCGTCGACCCGGCCTTCGACACCGAGCGCGAGGACGTCGTTCGGGCGGTCTTCTACGGGCTCGGCGCCGACGGAACGGTGGGGGCCAACAAGAACTCCATCAAGATCATCGGCGAGGAGACGGAGAACTACGCCCAGGCGTACTTCGTCTACGACTCGAAGAAGTCCGGCGGCGTCACGGTCTCGCACCTGCGCTTCGGTCCCCGGCCCATCCGCTCGAGCTATTACATCAAGAAGGCGAGCTTCGTCGCCTGCCACCAGTGGCGCTTCCTCGACCGCTTCGACGTGCTCGGGTCCGCCGCGCCGGATGGCGTGTTTCTCCTGAACGCGCCGTACCCCCCCGATAAGGTCTGGGACTTCCTCCCGCGCGAGGTGCAGGCGCAGCTCATCGAAAAGTGCCTGCGGTTCTTCGTGGTGGACGGCTACCGGGTCGCCGCCAAGACGGGGATGGGGGTGCGCATCAACAGTGTCATGCAGACCTGCTTCTTCGCCATCTCTGGCATCCTCCCGCGCGACGAGGCGATCGCCCGGATCAAGGCGGCGGTCGAGAAGACGTACGGCAAGAAGGGCGAGGCGATCGTCCGGAAGAACTGGGAGGCCATCGACGAGACGATGGCGAACCTGTTCGAGGTCCCGGTGCCGAAGCACGCGACCGCGACCCGGACGCGTCCTCCCACGGTCTCCGACCGGGCACCCGATTTCGTCCGAAACGTCGAAGCGCCGATGATGGCCGGAAGGGGCGACGAGCTCCCGGTGAGCGCCGTCCCCGTGGACGGCACCTGGCCGCTCTCGACCTCGCGCTGGGAGAAGCGGAGCATCGCCCACGAGATCCCGCTGTGGGACCCGGAGGTGTGCATCCAGTGCGGCCGCTGCTCCTTCGTCTGCCCCCACGCCACGATCCGGACGAAGCTCTGCGGGCCCGAAGATCTGGCCGGCGCTCCCGAGTCGTTTCTATCCGCCGAGGCGAAGGGGAAGGACTTCGCCGGGTTGCGTTACGTGGTCCAGGTGGCGCCGGAGGACTGCACCGGCTGCCGTCTCTGCGTCACCAACTGTCCGGGCAAGTCCAAGAGCGATCCGAGCCACAAGGCCATCAACCTGGCCTTCCAGCCCGACCACCGGGAACGGGAGGCCGAGAAGTGGGAGTTCTTCGTCGGGCTTCCCGACCGCGATCCCCGCGAGGTGAAGCTCGACGTCAAGGGCTCCCAGCTCCTGCCCCACCGGTTCGAGTTCTGCGGCGCCTGCGCCGGCTGCGGCGAAGCGCAGTACGTCCGCTACTTCAGTCAGCTCTTCGGCGACCGGGCGCTCGTCGCGAACGCGACCGGCTGCACGTCGATCTACAGCGGCAACCTGCCCACCACGCCTTACTGCACGGACCGCTCCGGCCGCGGGCCCGCGTGGGCGAACTCACTCTTCGAGGATAACGCCGAGTTCGGCTTCGGGATGCGCGTGGCCGTCGACAAGCACCGGGAGCAGGCGACGGAGCTCCTCGTATCATTGGGCAGCGAAGTGGGCCGCGACCTGGTGGAGCCGCTCCTCGACGCGGACCAGTCGGGGGAGCCCGGAATCTCGGCCCAGCGGGAGCGGGTGGCGGAGCTCAAGACGCGGCTGCGCGAGATCGACGTCCCCAGGGCGAGGAGCCTCGAGACGCTCGCGGACTACCTCGTGAAGAAGAGCGTGTGGATCGTCGGGGGCGACGGCTGGGCGTACGACATCGGGTACGGCGGCCTCGACCACGTGCTGGCGATGGGCAGGGACGTGAACATCCTCGTCGTCGACACCGAGGTCTATTCCAACACCGGCGGCCAGCAGTCCAAGGCTACCCCGAAGGGCGCGACGGCCAAGTTCGCCGCGGCCGGCAAGGAGACGGCCAAGAAGGACCTGGGCCTGATCGCCATGACTTACGGCACCGTGTACGTGGCGGCGGTGGCCTGGGGGGCCGACATGCAGCAGACGCTGCGGGTGCTCGCGGAGGCCGAGAGCTATCCCGGCACCTCGCTGATCATCGCGTACTCCCACTGCATCGGGCACGGGTACGACCTCGCCCTGGGCGTCGAGCAGCAGAAGCTCGCCGTCGCTTCGGGGCACTGGATCCTCTACCGCTTCGACCCGCGGCTGGCCGCGCGGGGACTCAACCCCTTGCAGCTCGACTCCGGTCCGCCCAAGGTGCCGCTCTCCGACTACGTCGCGCGGGAGACGCGCTATCGCCTGCTCCAGCGGCTCAACCCGGAGCGGGCGAAGCATCTCCTCGCCGAAGCGGAGCGGGACGCCCGGCGCCGTTACTCCCTCTATGAGCAGTTGAGCCGGCTCGCGCTCTCCGAGCAGCAGCCTCAACCCCCAGCGCCTGGAGGAGGCCGTTGATGAAGCTTGCCACCCAATACCTCGGGCTCGACCTCGCCCATCCCCTCATGCCGGGCGCCTCGCCGCTCGTCGACACCATGGATATCGTCCGGCGGCTCGAGGACGCCGGCGCCGCGGCCATCGTGCTCCACAGCCTCTTCGAAGAAGAGCTCATGAACGAGCAGTTTCGCGAGATCCAGGATGTGGAGGCGGCCGAGGAGACTTACCCGGAGGCCCTCACCTACCAGGCGCGGCGAGACGAGTACCAGCGGCGGGGGATCGGTTCGGATCAGTACCTGGAGCTCATCCGCAGCGCCAAGGGGGCCGTCTCCGTCCCGGTGATCGCCTCCCTCAACGGCGTCACGGTGGGCGGGTGGTCCGACTACGCCTCGCAGTGCGAGGAGGCAGGTGCCGACGCCCTCGAGCTCAACGTCTACCTCCTCGCGACCGAGCCCGAGGAGAGCGGCGCCGTGGTGGAGAACCGCATCGTGGACGTGGTGAAGGCGGTGAGGCAGACGGTCTCGATCCCCCTCGCCGTGAAGCTCTCCCCCTTCTTCTCGTCCATCCCGAACCTCGCCAAGCGCCTCGACGAGGCGGGGACCGCCGGCCTCGTCCTCTTCAACCGGGTCTACCAGCCGGACATCGACATCGAGAACCTGGAGGCAGTCTCGAAGCTGAGGCTATCCGACTCCTCGGAGCTCCTCGTCCGGCTGCGGTGGCTCGCCATCCTCGCGGGTCGGGTCGACCTCTCGCTGGGTGTGACCGGCGGCGTCCACACCGCGGCCGATGCCATCAAGGCCATCATGGCCGGAGCCGACGTCGTGCAGATGGTGTCCGCGCTACTGAAGAACGGACCCGAATACTTGGGGACGATCAAGGACGAGATGGTCCGCTGGATGGAGCAACACGGCTACGAGTCCGTGGACGAGATGAGAGGCTCCATGAGCCTCCTGAGGACGCCGGATCCCTCGGCGTACGCGAGGGGCAACTACATGCGGATGCTTCGCGGAGGGGTGAAGTACGTGTAGGCGAGTTATCGGTTATCGGTTGTCGGTTGTCGGTTGTCGGTTATCAGCGATGTGACCAGTGATCAGTGATCAGGAGTAAGGAGCGACATCCGCGGACCCAGTATCCTGGGCTGACAAGTCGTAACACGCAGCGGGGTAGAAGGAAAAACGAGAGGCGGCTTTGCCGCCTCTCTG
>JACRCS010000616.1 GCA_016218905.1 Deltaproteobacteria bacterium | reverse complement strand
TGGGTGGACCTTTCGGGCTGACGCAGCTCGTGCACACGGCCTTCGGCGCTCTGCCGCTCGCCTACTTCGGCACCGAGGAACAGAAGACGGCGTACCTCCCCCGCATGGCTTCAGGGGCGACGATTGCGGCCTTCGCCTTGACCGAGCCGGACGTCGGGTCGGACGCGCTGCACATCGGAACCACGGCCGCCCTCGCCGAGGACGGCGGCCACTACGTCCTCAACGGGAGTAAGCAGTTCACGAGCAACTCCGGATACGCCTCGGTCTTCATCACCTTTGCGAAGGTCGACGGGGAGCGCTTCGCCGCCTTCCTCCTCGACCGGAGCAGCCCGGGCCTCCTCCTCGGCGAGGAGGAGAAGAAGATGGGCATCCGGGGGAGCTCCACGCGGGGGCTCACCTTCAACGACGTGCGTGTCCCGTGCGGGAACGTCCTGCTGGAACCCGGCAAGGGTCACCTCGTCGCCTTCAACACCCTGAACGTCGGCCGGCACCGGCTCGCGGCCGCGTGCACCGGCTCGGCCCGGGTCGCTTTCGAGGACGCCCTTCGCTACGCCAGGAACAGGCGGCAGTTCGAGAGGCCGATCGCGACCTTCGGCCTCGTCAAGGAGAAGATCGCCGAGATGGCGATCCGTCTGTTCGCCGCGGAGAGTCTCGTCTATCGGACCGCCGGTCTCCTCGACCGGGAGCTTGCGGACGCCCACAGCCTCTCCGGGCCGGAAGTCGCGCGCAGGATCTCGGGGCTCGCCCTCGAGTGCTCCGTCAGCAAGGTCTACGCCTCTGAGATGCTCCAACACGTCACCGACGAGGCGGTCCAGGTCCACGGCGGCTATGGCTACCTCGAAGAGTACCCGGTCGAACGGCACTACCGGGACGCGAGGATCTACCGCATCTTCGGCGGGACGAATGAGATCAATCGACTGATCGTCGCCAAAGCGCTCCACCGGAGGGCGAAAGCGGACGAGGGCGGGCTGGCGTCCCGGGTGGAGCAGCGCGAGCCGAGCCCGGAGGGTGACGTTCCGGAAGGCTTGCAGGCCGCCGGCCGGCTTGTGAGCAGGGCGAAGTGGCTTGCCGCCGTGGCGCTCTCCTCGGGGTGCGAGGCCAACCCCGCGGAGTTCGGGCCGGAGGAAGAGCTCGCTGCCTCGATCGCCCGCATCGCCATCGAAGCGTACGCCATGGAGAGCTGCTTCCTGCGAGCCTGGAAGATCCACCGCCGGTGGGGCGCGAGCAGGAGTGAGGCGGCGGTGGCCATGTCGAACGTCTACATCGCGGGTGCTCTGCCTGTCGCCGAGGTGTGGACGGAACAGGTGCTCGCGCATGCGGGCGAGGCCGCGGCGGTGAGGGACGAACCTCGGCGGCCGGCAGCCGCCCCGGGGAGCCGGGACCTGGACGCGATTCGGTTGCGCCGCTCCATCGCGGACTTCTTTCTCGACGTCGGAAAGTACTCCGCCTGCTGATCGCTCTCGAGTTCCTTCGAGAGGCGCTTTGCAGGCCCGCAATGGGTACGGGGGCTCTCGATGCGTGAAACCGAAACTCTCGCCGGCTATATCGCCGAAGCCGATTACGACGACCTGCCGGCGGAGGTCGTGACCCGGGCGAAGCAGTCCTTCGCCGACACCCTCGCGTGCGGTCTCGGCGGGCGGAAGACGCGGGACGCCGACGCCCTCCTCGATGCGATGACCTACCTCGGCGGAGAGGGCGAGGCGACCGTCATCGGCGACAGGACGAGGCTTCCCTTCCTGTCGGCTGCCCAGGTCAACCGGGTGATCTGCAACGCGCTCGATTACGACGACACGCACATGAAGGCAGGGCACCTGAGCTCGGCGCTCGTCCCCGTGGCGCTCAATGTGGGGGAGAAGCTGAACGCTTCGGGAAGGGACGTCCTCAACGCCCTCGTGCTCGGCTACGAGGTGGTGAGCCGGGTCAGAACCGCCGTGGACCCGAGCGAAGAGGTGTTCTGGACGACCTTCGAAAGGGTCGACTCGGGCCTGAACCTCGGCGTGACGGCCGTGGCGGGCAAGCTCTTCGGGCTCGACGCCGGGCAGATGGCCGACGCGCTCGGGCTCGCGGGGCACGTGCGCTCCTGGCGCATCACCTTTCCCAATCGGGCCCAGAGAGGGATGCCTCCCTGGATGAAGATCACGGGAGGGGACACCCTCGTCCCCGGCGTTCACTCGGTGCTCCTCGCCAAGAGAGGGGTTCCCGGGGACCGCGGTCTGCTCGACGATGGGAGAGGCTATCACGTCTCGGTCGGGTCGGACCGCTACGACGCCACGGCCCTCGTGGCAGACCTGGGCCGCCGTTACGAGACCCTTCGCCTCGGCTACAAGCTCTACTCCTCGTGCCGCCACACGAGCACCTCGGCGGACGCGGTGTCCGAGTTGGTCGCGGAGCACGGGATCGGGCCGCGAGACGTCGAACAGGTCGTCGTGCGGGTTCAGAAGCACGTCTCGACGCACTTCGGCATCTACGAGCCTTCGAACATGATCCAGGCCCAGTTCAGCCTGCCCTACGTCGTCTCCATGGTCTTGTTGGGAATTCCC
>JACRCS010000610.1 GCA_016218905.1 Deltaproteobacteria bacterium | reverse complement strand
GACCATGGGGAAGATCAGCCGAAGCCGAGTACCGAGCAGGTGAGGCAGGCGATGGAGGGTGTCAACGCCTTCCTGAAAGCCAACGGAACCCACGTCCAGTTCGCCATGCACCAGGAGACGAAGCGAATGATGGTGGAGGTGATGGACGACGCCACCGGAGAGGTACTCCGGACAATCCCCTCCAAGGAGCTCTTGGACCTCTCGGCCCGCATCGGAGAGATGGTGGGGGTGCTGCTGGACAAGAAGGGTTAGGAACGAGGAACTGGGAGTGACAGGGGGGAGGAGACGAAGCCATGGCAGGGACGATCAGCTTTGACGGGCTCGCGACCGGGATCAAGACAACGGATACGGTCGACAAGCTGATGGTCGTCGAAAGCCGCCCGAAGATCCTGAAAGAGGCGGAGCAGACGCGGCTCGAGAACCGTCAGTCCGCGTGGCAAGACGTCAACGCCAAGCTGCTCGCGGTGAGCGTGGCCTCCAGCGACCTATCGAGGCTCGCCACCTGGAACGCCCAAAAGGTCACGTCGAGCAACGAGGCTCTCCTCACTGCCACGGCTTCGATGGACGCCTCGCAGGGCACCTATACGGTCCACGTGGAGCGCCTGGCCAAAGCCCACCAGGTCGCCTCCCAGGGCTATGACTCCAACACGTCCTCCGTCGGCACGGGAACGCTGAGCATCCAGCTGGGCACCGATGCGGCCAAGACCATCACCTTCGACGCGACCAACAACACCCTCGACGGAGCGGTCAAGGCGATCAACGATGCCAAGGTCGGCGCGACGGCGTCGATCATTTACGACGGCAGCCAGTACAAAGTGCTGCTCTCCTCCAACGAGACCGGCACGAAGAACGAGCTCACGATCACGAAGGGAGCAGACGTAACGCTGAACTTCGCGACCACCGTGCAGGACGCACAGGATTCCCGCGTGACCCTGGGCTCGTCGGGAGCCATCGCCGTGGATTCGGCCTCGAACAAGGTCGACACCCTGATCAAGGGCGTCATCTTGAACCTCAAGGCGGCGGAACCCGGCAACGAGATCACGATCTCTGTGTCGCGCAGCGGCGACGAGATCTCCAAGAAGGTTCAGGCGTTCGTTGACGCTTACAACGACGCCCAGAGTTACATCTCGAAGCAGTTCGCCTACGACGCGGACAAGGACGTGGCCGGCATCTTGATGGGCGACTCGACCCTGATCTCGATGCAGCGAAACCTCGGCGGCCTCCTCCTGGGTACGGTCAACAGCGGCTCGGCCTTGAAGACACTCTCGGCGGCCGGCGTCACCATCGGTGACGGAGGGCAACTCTCGTTCAACGCAGCGAAGTTCTCGGAGGCCGTGGCGAGCGACTTCACCGGCACGATGCGGCTCTTCCGTACCGGAGGCGACTCAACCCGCTCGAAGATCTCGTTCGTGTATGCAGGAGCCAAAGTTCAGGAATCGGCTGCGGGCTATGCCGTGGAGGTGACCCGGGCCGCCACTCGTGCGACCGTTGCTGCGGGCAGCGCCGCAGCGCTCACGATCGGGGAGACCACCAACACGATCACCCTCTCGGTGGACGGCAGCGCGTCCCTCTCCGTCACACTCGGCGCAGGCACCTACACTGCCGCCGAGCTGTCGAAGGAGATCGAGAGCAAGATCAATGCGGCGATTGGACGCGCGGGGGTATCCGTGACCGCGGATGGAGACGGCAAGCTCTCGATCGCCTCGGGGCGCTACGGGTCGCTGTCCAAAGTCACCCTTTCCGGTGGAACCGCGCTGCCCAGCCTCGGCTTCGCCGCGGGCCAGTCGGCCTCGGGCCAGGACGTGGCGGGTACGATCGACGGGGAAGCGGCGACCGGAACGGGCCAGATCCTCAAGGGAAATCCAGGAAACGCGAAGACGGACGGCCTGCAGCTCCTGGTCGAACTCAGCGAGGCCGACGTACCGGTGGGCCAGACGGCCACCTCCACGGTCACGGTCACGAAGGGCGTGTTCTCGCGCCTGGACGAGTACCTCTCCGGCCTGACGGATCCCCTCTCCGGAGCAGCAAGCCTGCGGCAGAAGGGAACGAGCAGCGCGATCGACAGCATCAAGGCTGAGATCAAGGCGATGGAGGTGCGCCTCGACGCGAAGAGGGAGAGTCTCTTGGCACAGTTTCGAGCTATGGAAAGTGCCATCGGCAAGTTGAACACTCAGGGGAGCTATCTTACCAACGCGTTGGCCGCGTTGACCAAGAGCTCCTCCTAAGAAGCCCCCTGGATACCGGAGGGAGTCTACTCGTGACGATGTCGTGTGGCCACGAAACGCAGACGGCAGGAGACCACAGGGAGGTGGTTGCATGATGCGTGACTATGGGACGAATGCGTACACGAAGGCCAAGGTGACCACGACGGCCAACCAAAAGGATTTGATCGTCATGGCCTACGACGGGATCCTGCGATTCCTCACCCAGGCCAAGGAGCACATGGCCCAGGGGGAGATTGAACCGGCCCACAACGCCCTCGTCCGCGCGCGCGACATCGTCGAAGAGTTGGCAGGAACGCTCAACCAGCAGGACGGGGGCGTGGTGGCCCAGAACCTCTGGAATCTCTATGTATTCTTCGTACAAAAGATTACAGAGGCCAACTTCACCAAAGACCCGTCCCACGTGGACGGCATCCTCCCGGCGCTCATGGACTTGAGAGAGGCCTGGGCCTCGATGGAGATCCCCAAGGACGACACCAAGGCCCAGGCCCTGAACCACCGGGTCCAAGCACCCAACGACTCCCATCGGCTCTCCATCGCCGGCTGACCCTTCCGGCACCGCCCGCCTTCAGGAGCGAGACATGGCCCACGCAGCTCCGATCCCGCCCGAACCCCTGGACGCCCTTCGGGCTGTCCTCGACGCGACCGAGGCCCTGTCCTCCACCCTCTCTCCCTTGGACCTCGACGCCTTCGAGCAGGCCCTGGCCACCCGTGCCGAAACGTTGCAGGGGCTCGAGGCCAGCGCAGCCGGTCCAGGAACGCCGCCTCCCTGGGCCGACCCTCGCGCCGCGGCCCTGCGAGAGCTCGCCGCCATGGTCGGCCGCTCCGACGCCCGAGCCCGCCGAATGGCGGCGGAGGCGCTGGACGCGCTGCGCCACGAGCTCAAGACCGTGTCCGCAGGACAGTCCGGTCTGGCCGGGTATCGGCCGGCGAGCATCAACACGCCTCGGTTCGCGGACCGAAAGGGGTGATGGGACGCTGGGACGCGAGGAGGCGTGGACGCTGGGAGGCTGAAAGGCCGAAGAGACGCTGCTTCGGAGATGGCCTCGAAGACCCTGGGGCCCACCCGGGCAGTCAAGCGGGGATTGGTGACGGTGCGCAGGGGTTCCCTTTCGCTGGGATGACGATGCAGTCACCCTGAGCTCCGTTCACGTGGACGCATGGGATCGGGCTCGCGGTGAGCTCCAACTCGCGGGATTGCCTGGGTTTTACTGGTCCCTGAAAGCCTGCTCCTCTCTCGTCCCTCATGTTTCTCCCCGGCGCGTCCGATAGGGATCCTGACCCATTTGGACTCCGGAGCCCCATGGACCCCGTCGAAATTCTCGCCCACGTCGAGGCACTCTACCGGACGATCCTGGAACTCACGCTCCGCCAGGAGCAGATCCTGGCGGGGACCAACGTGTCCGAGCTGCCCGCAGTCGTCTCCGAGAAGTTCACGCTGCTCGACCGGGCACAGGCCCTCCTGGGCGGGATTCCCGCCGAGGCCAACCGCAGCGCCCCGCGGTTCCAGCAAGGAGTCGAGACGCTGCGCCGGATCCTGAGCGAGGTGGTCGCCTCCGAGGACCGGTGTCGGGGCGCCGCGCCTCCCCCGGTCTCCACAGCGGCGCCGCCGCCGCTCCGCGTCATAGCGGCCTACGGACGGCGCTAAAAAAGATCCGGCGCCCCTCAAGTTTCACCCCTGCCGTGCCGATCGGTACCCCAAAGGACACCCTCGACCCAAGGATGGGGACATGGGCATCTCGGAGTTCGCGGTCCACAACGTGCTGCGGACGTACAACCGCCAGGAGCGCGTCGGTCGTATCCCCCGCCCCAAGTCGGAGGCGACCCAGGCGAGCCGGTCCCCGGACCAGCTCAGCCTGAGCGCCGCCGCGCGCAAGGCGCAGTGGATCGGCCAGTTCGCCGCCCAGGTGGTGGACGGCCGTCAACCGAACCTCCCCCCCGACCAGCGCTCGGACCGGGTTCGGAGCACGACGGACGAGCTGATCGCCCGCCACGGGGAGGAGTTGCGAGACGAGTCGGTAACGCCGGAGGACCTGGACGCGCTCCTGCGTCCCCTGTACCTCGGCTGAGCCGCACTCTCTCTCCCG
>JACRCS010000609.1 GCA_016218905.1 Deltaproteobacteria bacterium | reverse complement strand
GTCCGCCACGGTCCACCTGTCCGAGTTCGAGACTGAGTTCATGAGCCAGTTCCCTGCCGAGCGCCCGGGCATCGGAGATCGCGGAGGGATGGCGCTCGATGTCTCCCTTCTCATCGATCCGGCGGTACGTGAGGGCCTTCCAGAGCTTCGCGTCCACGGCCTCCAGGAAGGTGCGGAAGGTGAGGAGAGCGGCCTCGAACAGGCGCTCGCCCATCGTGGCGCCGACCGCTAGGAGGACTCCCCGGCGCTCGGCAAGGCGGCTCTGCGAGACCGGGCTCCGGGCGAGGTGCTTCAGACACCAGAGCGCCTGGCAGCGATCGATGAATGCTTTGGCTTGGGCGCTGACGCCATAGAACATGATCGGCGTCGCGAGCGCAATTCCATCCGCTTGCCGTATCTGCTCGTAGAGCGGCTGCATGTCATCATTAATGGCGCATCGGCCCGCGTCTTTACAAGCATAGATTTCGCGGCAGGGGGAGATCTTCAAGTTTCTCAGATAGACTCTTTCCGTCCTGCCGCCGCCTTCCTCTACGCCCTCCGAAAACTCGTCCATCAATAGGTCGGTATTTCCTCGGATCCGCGGACTTCCATAGACACAGAGGACCAGCGGCGGCTGGGGCGCGTTTGACACCGCAACGGACGCGCGGCTACAATCCATCTTGTCCACTTCTCGCAAGGACCTTGCTACTTGGCCGGAGGATGGCCGATGACCGATCGGGAAGCCGCCCTGGTCGCGCTCGACGGGGCGATCAAGTTCGAGTCTGACGGGCGCGATTTCTATCTCGGCGCGGCGGAACAGGTAGCGGATCCGCTCTCAAAGGCCGTCTTCACCGCGCTCGCCGACGACGAGGCGGACCACGTGAAGAGGGTAAGGGAGATTTACGAAGAACTCAAGACCCGTGCTGGCTGGCCCTCCGTGGAACTCATGGTCGCCCGGCAGTCCGGGGTGGTCGATGCGTTCGAACGGGCCTCGGTCCACGTCGCGAGCTCCGTGCCGTCCACCGCGACGGCGCAGCAGGCCTTGGCCACGGCGGCCGAAATGGAGCGGCGAGGACTCGCCTTCTACCGAGAGAGGCTGTCGAAGGCGAGCTGTCCTGCCGAGGCCGAGTTCTTCCGGCGCCTGGTCTCGGAGGAGGAGATCCACCTGGCCACCATTGCGAAGATGATGCGGTCGGCCGAAGTAAGCTAGAAGAAGGAGTTTCTCTCGATGTGGGACTACACAGACAAAGTGAAGGATCACTTCCTCAACCCCCGAAACGTCGGGAAGATCGAAGACGCTGATGCGGTCGGAGAGGTGGGCAGCCTCGCCTGCGGAGACGCGCTGCGGTTGTACTTGAAGGTGGGCCAGGGCGAGCAGATCCTGGACGCGAAGTTCCAGACCTTCGGCTGCGGGAGCGCCATCGCCTCCAGCTCGGCGCTGACGGAGATGGTGAAGGGCCTCACGCTCGACGAGGCGCTCAAGATCACCAACCGTGACATCGCGGACTACCTGGGCGGATTGCCGAAGGAGAAGATGCACTGCTCGGTAATGGGCCGGGAGGCCCTGGAGGCCGCCATCGGCAACTACCGGGGCGTACCGCTCCCGGCGCACGAACTGGAGGGCGAGGTCGTCTGCGAGTGCTTCGGCGTCACCAACGTGCAGATCCTGCGCGCCATCCAGGAGAACGACCTGAAGACGGTGGAAGACGTGACGAACTATACGAAGGCGGGGGGCGGCTGCGAGCGCTGCCTGCCGGAAGTGCAGCGGATCCTGGAAGAGGCGCTGGGCGCTCGCGAGGCGAAGGCGAAGACCGCCGAGCCGCGCCGGCTCACGAACCTCCAAAGAATCCAGCTCGTCCAGAAGGTCATCGACGAGGAGATCCGGCCGAGCCTCCAGGCCGACGGCGGAGACCTCGATCTGGTGGACGTCGACGGGGCGACGGTCTACGTCAGCCTCCGCGGCACGTGCCGGAACTGCCCGTCGAGCCAGGTCACCCTCCAGGCGGGCGTGGAGACGAGACTGAAGGAGCTCGTCGATCCGGATATCCGAGTGGTGGAGGTGCAATGATGCCGGTCTACTACTTCGACAACAACGCGACGACGCGGGTCGACCCCACCGTCTTCGAGGAGATGGCGCCCTTCTTCTCCGACCTCTACGGTAACCCTTCCAGCATGCACAGCTTCGGGGGCCAGGTCGGAAAGAAGCTCGCGGAGGCGCGGGAACAGGTGGCGGCGCTCCTCAACTGCCAGGCGACCGAGATCGTCTTCACCTCCTGCGGGACCGAGGGAGACAGCACGGCCATCCGCTCCGCCCTCGACGCGCAGCCGGAGAAGCGGCACGTCGTGACCACGCGCGTGGAGCATCCGGCAGTCCTGAACCTGGTGAACCACTTGGGGAAGCGCGGGTATCAGGTCACGCTCCTCGGGGTCGACTCCGACGGAGCTCTCGACCTCGACGAGCTGCGGGCGAGCTTGCGAGACGACACCGCGCTGGTATCGATCATGTACGCGAACAACGAGACCGGCACGATCTTCCCGCTCCAGGAGATCGCCGAGATCGTCAAGAGCCGGGGCATCCTGCTCCACACGGACGCCGTTCAGGCCGTCGGCAAGATCCCCCTCGACCTGGCACGCCTTCCGGTCGACTTTCTCGTCCTCTCCGGGCACAAGCTCCACGGGCCGAAAGGAGTCGGTGCGCTCTTCGTGCGGAAAGGCACCCCGTACCGGCCGTTCCTCATCGGCGGACACCAGGAGAAGGGGCGGCGCGGCGGCACCGAGAACGTGCCCGGCATCGTCGGCCTCGGGAAGGCCTGCGAGCTCTCCGGCCGGTATCTGTAAGAGGAGAACCGGGAAGTGCGCGCGCTCCGGGACCGGCTCGAGAAGGGGCTCGTCTCGGCGATCTCCGAGACGCGGCTGAACGGCCATCCCACTGCGCGGCTGCCCAACACGCTCAGCCTCTCCTTCAAGTTCGTGGAAGGCGAGGCGATCCTCCTCCTCCTCGACCAGCTCGGCATCTGTGCGAGCTCCGGCTCGGCGTGCACTTCGGGGAGCCTGGAGCCGTCTCACGTGCTTCGCGCCATGGGCGTGCCGTTCACTTTCGCCCACGGCTCCATCCGCTTCAGTCTTTCCCGCTTCACCACCCAGGAAGAGGTGGAC
>JACRCS010000608.1 GCA_016218905.1 Deltaproteobacteria bacterium | reverse complement strand
TGAAGCCGAGCTTCTCGCCCGCGCGCCTGCCGGCGTCGTCGAACGCCTTGGCCTTGGTGTGGAGGGTACAGCCGGGAAAGTAGGGATAATTCATGGCTCCGGCATTTCCTAGCTGAGGGAGAGAAACTTGCGGTAGCCGCTGACGAAGACGATCTGCGGGGCCTTCTCCAGGTACTCCGGCGGGAGCTTTCGGATCTCGATCCGGTTCTCGCCCTTGCGGAGCTGGAGCATCCGGACGGCCTCCATGACCCGCGCGAGGTCCACTCCCTTGGGACAGACGGTCCGGCACTGCAGGCACGAGGCGCAGATCCAGGGAGTGTTCGCCTGGAAGACCTTCTCGTCGAGGCCGAGCTGCAGGTAGCGGAGCACCTGGTTGGGGAGCATGTCCATCTCGGGCGTCGCCGGGCACGCCGCCGAGCACTTCCCGCACTGGTAGCACTTGTAGACGTTCTGGCAGGAGATCTCTTCGATCTTTCGGATCCGCTCGTTGCGGATCGTCTCGGGAGCGAGCTTGACGCGCATGGTCTCCGCCTCAGTGGCAGCTGTTAGCGGTTAGCTATTAGGAGTTAAGGCTAACGGCTACGCTGAACAGCCATTCGAGATCAGGTACTTAACTCCTAAAGGCCAACTGCTAATGGCTAAGAGCTCAAAGATCAGGTTCGCTGGTAGGCCCGTCGGCCTTCCGCGTAGAGGTCACCGCCCCTGCAGTCGTTCACGACCACCACCGGAAAGTCGGATACCGTGAGCCGCCGGATCGCCTCGGGACCGAGGTCCTCGTACGCAACGATCTCGGCCGAGAGGATGCGCTGGGCCAGGAGCGCCGCCGCCCCGCCCACCGCGCCGAAGTAGACCGCGCGATACTTCCGGAGGGCCTCGACGACCTCGGCCGAGCGCTTGCCCTTGCCGATCATGCCCTTGAGGCCGTGCTCCAGGAGGAGCGGACTGTACGGATCCATCCGGTAGGAGGTCGTGGGCCCGGCCGAGCCGATGGGCCTGCCCGGGGGCGCCGGCGTCGGCCCGACGAAGTAGACGACTTGGCCTCGGAGGTCGAAGGGCAGCTCCTTGCCTTCCCGGAGCAGGGCGGCGAGCCGCGCGTGAGCGGCGTCCCGGGCGGTGAAGAGAGTTCCGGAGAGGAGGACCCGGTCCCCGCTCGTGAGGCGCTCGACGGCCTCGTCGAAGAGCGGGAGGGTCAGGCGAAGGGGCTCGGACATGGCGGCCTTGGCAGCTTAACAGACGCTAGACGCGTAAACAATAAACTTTCCAAACTAGTAGGCCTTGAGTTATGGGTTATCGGTTTTCGGTTCTCAGTTTTCGGTAAGAACCGACAACCGATAACCGACAACCCTCACAGCTCCACCTCTCGGTGGCGGGCCGCGTGGCATTGGATGTTCACGGCCACGGGCAGGCTCGCGATGTGGCAGGAGTGGACCTCCACGTGCACGTCGAGGCTCGTCGTCGTTCCCCCCAGGCCCGCGGGGCCGATCCCGAGCCGATTCACCTCGGTCAGGAGCTCCTCTTCGAGCTGGGCGTAGAAGGGATCCGGGTGGCGCGTCCCGAGGGGCCGGAGCAGGGCGAGCTTCGAGAGGTAGGCCGCCACCTCGAAGGTGCCGCCTATCCCGACCCCGACCACGGTCGGCGGACAGGGGTTGGGGCCGGCGTCGCTCACGCGCTGCACCACGAACCGCTTCACGCCCTCGACGCCGTCGGCGGGCCGTAACATGGCGATCCCGCTCATGTTCTCGCTGCCGCCGCCCTTGGGGGCGAAGGTCAGGCGGACCCGCTCTCCCGGCACGAGCTTCAGGTGGACCACCGCCGGCGTGTTGTCGCCGGTGTTCACCCGGCGCAGCGGATCTCCGACGATGGACTTGCGCAGGAACCCTTCCTGATAGCCCTGCCGGACCCCGCGGTTCACCGCCTCGTAGAGGTCGCCCCCCACCAGGTGGACCTCCTGCCCGAGCTCGACGAAGACGACGGCGAAGCCCGTGTCCTGACAGAGCGGCAGCTTCGTCTCCCGCGCGATCGCCGCGTTCTCGACGAGCTGCCCGAGGACGTCCCGGCCGGTCGGGCTCTCCTCGCACTGCGCGTACCGTTCGAAGGCCGAGAGGACGTCCTCTCCCAGCTCCGTGTTCGCTGCGACGGCCATCCGGCGCAGCGCCTCGGAGATGTCGTCGACGTGGAGGCTCCTCACGGCTTCACAGCGGAAGTTTCGTGACGAGCTCCCGGACCGCGGCGGCGGAGTTGCCGAGAGCGGCCTTCTCGTCCTCGGTGAGGTCGAGCTGGAAGATCCTCTCGACGCCACCGGCGCCGAGGAGCACCGGCACGCCGAGGAAGATGCCTTCGTAGCCGTACTCGCCCTGGAGGTACGCGGCGCAAGGCAGGACGCGCTTCTGGTCCTTGAGAATCGCCTCGGCCATTTGGACGGCCGAAGCCGAGGGCGCAAAGAAGGCGCTACCGGTCTTCAGGAGGTTCACGATCTCCGCCCCGCCGTCGCGGGTGCGCTGGATGAGCTGAACGATCTTCTCGGCGGAGAGGAGCGAGGTGAGCGGTATCCCCGCCACGCTGCAGTAGCGGGCGACCGGCACCATCGTGTCTCCGTGGCCGCCGAGGACGAAGCCCTGCACGTCCTCGACGCTCACCCCGAGCTCCAGCGAGACGAAGGTCCGGAAGCGCGCCGAGTCGAGTACCCCGGCCATCCCGACGACCCGCTCCCGCGGGAAGCCCGAGACCTTCAAGACCGTGTACGCCATCGCGTCGAGGGGGTTGGAGACGACGATCACGACCGCGTCCGGCGAGCGCGGCGCGATCTGCTCGGTGACGGCCTTCACGATCTCGTAGTTCTTGAAGAGCAGGTCGTCCCGGCTCATGCCGGGCTTTCTCGGCAGGCCGGCCGTGATGACGACGACGTCGGAGCCGGCGGTCGCCTCGTACCCGTTGTCGCCGGTCACCCGGACGTTGAAGCCCTCGATCGGGCTCGCCTGCAGGAGGTCGAGGGCCTTGCCCTGAGGCACGCCTTCGATGATGTCCACCAGTACGACGTCGCCGAGCTCCTTCGCCGCCGCCCAGTGGGCCGCGGTGGCTCCGACGAAACCGGCGCCGACAACCGTGATCTTCTTACGTCCCATGAAGCGCATCCTCCCGAGAAGAGAAGCAGGACCGGTTCACAGGCGGGACACTAGCAGCCGGATTTAATTTTAGCAATAATAAAAAACTTGAGTCTGACTAAAAACAGCACGCGACGTCGCCTGCCGCCTACGCCCCGGCTCCCGTCCGCCGGCGCACCGCCTCGTAGTAGAGCTCCTCGTAGCGCCGGGCCGAGTCGTCCCACGTGAAGCGCTTGCCCATGGCTCGGGTGATCAGCTGCTTCAGCAACTTCGGCTCGTTGTAGTACGAGTAGACCGCCCACCCCACGGTGTCGAAGAGCGCGCCCGGAGTCAGGTCGTCGAACTTGAACCCGGTACCCGCGCCGGTGCGCTCGTCGAAGTTCTCCACGGTGTCGTTGAGGCCGCCGACGGCGCGGACGATGGGGAGGGTGCCGTACCGGAGGCTGAAGAGCTGATTGAGCCCGCAGGGCTCGAACCGCGACGGCATGAGGAAGAAGTCCGACCCTGCTTCGATCTTGTGGGCGAGGCGGTTGTCGAAGCCGATGGTACAGCCGAACCGGCCGGGGTTCTCCCGCGCGACTTTCGGAAAGTGCTCCTGGGCCCACGCCTCCCCGTTTCCGAGGAGTACGACCTGCAGGTCGAGCTCCAGGAGCCGGGGGAGCGCCTGGGCTAGCACGTCTATCCCCTTCTGGTGCACCAGGCGGCCGACGAGCCCCACGACCGGCACGCGGGGCCGGACGGGAAGGCCGAACGCGGTCTGGAGGTCAGCCTTGCAGGCGGCCTTCCCGGCGAGGCGAGTCGCGGAGTAGTTCGCCGCGATGAACGGATCCGTCTCCGGGTTCCACTCGTCGTAGTCGATGCCGTTCAGGATCCCGTGGAGGTCGCCCGCGCGCTCCCGCGCCACCCCTTCGAGACCGCAACCGAACTCCGACCCCTGGATCTCGCGGGCGTAGGTCGGGCTTACGGCGTTCAGGAGCGTGGCGTGGTAGAGCCCGCCCTTCAGGAGGTTGACCAGGTTCCGGAACTCGAGCTCGAGGAAGTTGAAGTGCTCCCAGCCCACGTCGAGCACGTCCATGAGCCCTTCGTAGAAGGCCCCCTGGTAGGCCATGTTGTGGATCGTCAGGAGCGTGCCGGCCCTCCCGAGGGGCCCGTCCCGGTAGATCGTGTTGAGGTAGACGGGGATCACGGCCGTCTGCCAGTCGTGGACGTGGATCACGTCCGGGAGGAAGTCGAGCGCCTTGCAGAGCTCCAGGGCGCCGCGGCAGAGGAAGGCGAAGCGGTTGTCGTTGTCGAGGTACCCTTCTCCGCGATCGTCGCCGTAGAAGCCTCCCGCGCGCCCGAAGAAGCGGTCGTGCTCGAGGAAGTAGATGGGCACCCGGCTTCGTGGGAGCGCGCCCTCGT
>JACRCS010000605.1 GCA_016218905.1 Deltaproteobacteria bacterium | reverse complement strand
CTTATCCGAGCGAAAGCAGGAGCGGCCGGCGGAGAGGACTGGTCGCCGGAGGTCGGCGATCACGTCGCCGTGGGGTTCTTCGAGGGCCAGTGGAAGGATCCCGTGGTTCTCGGGTTCATCCCTGCGCCGGGCAACATGGTGGAGGCGAAGGGGGAGGCCGCGCCGCGCTACTACCGTGCCCATCAGGGGACGACCGAGACCGTGGAGAAAACCGGCCGGCGGGTCGTCCATGTGGCGGAGGACGACGTCCTGGAGGTGGTGGGGAACGGCACCGTGACGCTTGGAGGAAACCTGACGGTAACGATTCAGGGGAACGCCACGATCACGGCGAGCGGAACCGTGAACGTCGATGGTTCAGTCATCAATCTCGGCGGGGCGGGCGTGCATCGACTGATCGACGAGCGGCTCATTGACCTCTACAACAACCACCGCCACGGTTCGAGCACCGTCCCCTCGATCGCGCTCAGTCTCGAGAGCGTGGCGACTTCGACGACCAAGGCTACGTGACCGTCAGAGCCGACGTCCCGCGCTCTCCGATTTCCACTGCGGCCGGTCGGTCCGGGCCCTGTGGGTCCTGAAAGGGCCGAGCCTCCGGCCTTCCGGCCTACGGGAGGTGGGGAAGGTGCGCGGGCCGACCAATCCAAAAGAGGGGTAGCCGTGATCTTAGATTGCCAGCGCGCCGACATTTTTGTGCTAATCCTCGCCGTCTGCCTGACCTTTTCAGTGCTCTTGGTGAATTTGTATATTGATCTCGCCCTTGTTCGCCTCGATGAACTGAATAACGTTCGAGCTGTTTTCAGGCAAGTGAATGCGTATTGTTGGGGCGCTTGGGGATTTGTCTTTTGGAGATTTCATAAGTTGAAAAAGGCCGCCAAGAAAACTTAACACGGCCGAAGCGAGGCTAATGTAAGCGACCACTTCTGTGATGATCTGACCCTCGGCTTTGGCGAAAGATTCCCTGATCTCCACCCCCTCGGACTGTAAATCCCAAATCGCGTAAACCAAGTTCTTATCGCTCGTCGTCACAGTGATCATGGTCCGCATGCTCACAACTCCTCTTCTTAGAAGGGTCAAAGCTCTCAGGCCGAACGCACAGGGGGCGACCGGAGCCAGCGATGAGGCGTCCGGAGTCGCGGGGTGAGCCCGCTACTTCTTGAATTCAAGGGGATCGAGACCGACGAACCGGTAAAGTTCTGCGGCGTCATTCATCTTGCCATCCAAGCCGACCGGCCGGGGCAGAAAGCCGATTCGGCTCACCAGGTTGATCTTCAAGGCGACCGGCTTCCGACTACCGACCTTCACGCGCGTCATGGGGAGGAAGCCGGGATCGTACCCGCCGTAACGAGCCCGGTTCAGTTCACCGTATGCTTCCATCCAGTCCTTCGTGGCGGATTCGACCCGCACGATGAAGATGCCCGACAAGAGCCGCCCCTCCCCCGTCTCCCGTGCTGCGGCTGTAAGGAAACTCGGAAAGAGGTACATGGCGGTCGTGAGCGGCGTTCCGACGAAAAGCGGGCGTCTCACATCCTCCGTGATGGTCTTGACTGACGCGAAGTCGCGGATGGTCTGGGTCTCGGCGGCCACATAGAGCCGGAACCACACCTTGCCGCTGTCGTGAATAGCCTCGCCGTTCCGTGGCTCCAACCCGGCGGAGCGTAGGAGCCCCCCGTTCGCGTCCATCCAGGACCGGAAGGCCTGCTCCATCTTGAGTGCGAGTTCCGGAGCGAAGCCTTCCGATCTGAACTCGAGCGGTGCGGTGTGGCAGACGGCCGGGCAGACGAGAAGAGCCAGAAGCACGTAGAGTACACGGATCCGGAGGGCGGTCCCCTCCGTCTTCTTATGGGGCTGTCCAGACATGCGCCCCTCCCGCGCAGGAGTTCCGACTCGGCAGATGGTCCGGCTCAGTCAACCACCCGGCCGGCCGACCCGCAAGGTGGATAGTAGTTCCTCTTGCCCGACGCGCACACGGGTCGGTCGCGCCCCGGAATCGCGCCTCGCAAGTACGACTCACAGGACTGACACAAGGGCGCGGATCCTATGAGAATCGCTGGAAGCGAGACCGCGGAAACTGCCGAGATTCGTAACGGTCTGCCGAGTGAGGGAAGGTCGCAACATCCGAGCGCTGGGTCGCACCTCCCATGCTCTCGTTGCCGGGAAGTTGCCGGACGGATCGGCAGTGGTTTAGTGGCTGTGCCTCGAAGAACCTCCGGTGTGGAGGTGCCGGCCATGAGACTAAAGCGCCATCCGGGGAACACCCTCAACGCAATCTCCAGCAACGCAACAGGGGCACCCTCCACCATGGCGACCCCTTCGCCAGTGGAGTGGCTGGGAACGCTGGCGGCAGGAACAACCCCGTTCGACTCAGGCCGCGTAGAGAGCGAGTTCTCCGCGGCGCTGGCAACGGCGGAGGCTGGCGCGTATGTGAGATCTTTGGGCGAAGAGTTGATGGGGCCATTCGCAGACATGGTGGCTGCGTATTGCCGCGGCGAGCTACAGCACAGTGTTCCGGATCGGGCGCCCCGGGAGGCGCTGGGAGAAGACATCCCCGCACGGTATGTGAGCACCTGGCGCGGCCTCGCCAGTGAGTTCGGCCACACGTTCGGCTGGGGACCCGACTGGGAGAAGATCGCCTGTACGGTCACGACGGCGATGCGCCGGAAAGCGGAAGCACTCGTACTGCTGGCCGAGTTCGGTCCTGATCGACTCGTCTATCGGCTGCCGTTGCCGACCGCGTGCCCGCAGTGCAAGGCCCTCTATCTCGAAGCGGACCAGAAGACGCCGCGGATCTTCTCCCTTGGGCAGATGCTTGCGTGGGGCTCGAACCGTGGCCGGAAACGACTTCCCATGAGAGACGGCGTCGCCTGGCTCGACGTACCCCGCTCGGATGGCGCCGAGACGTACAAGCCCGGCGTAGGGCCGGTTCATAGCTGGTGCCAGTGCAGCGCAGTCGCCCTGTTCTTCCCCGTCGCTGACAGCACCCAAGAAAGCGCCGTTTCCTGCGGAACGTCGAGAGACCCGGCGACACGCGTCCATTGCCGGAGTGTCGACGTCTTCGAAAGGGGTTGGGGTGCTTCTCTGACCAGTAAGGCGCGCGCGTACTGCGGCAAGTGCGGCGCCGTCCTGGATGAGCGGGACCGGTGCCCAGACTGCCGAAGGGGCTGATCGCGAGGGAAGGAACGCGCCACCGCAGCGCGTTTCTCCGTCGCTCCCGAGGTGCGCATCTCGGGTGCGCAGAGGTTCGCAGCGCTCACCAAGATGCCGTGTGTTTCCCTGCCCTTATGGCCGACTGCGTACTCTGATGCGAACCCACATTTGTACCTGCGAACGCTCCGAAACGCTGGTCTGAGAGGGCCACCTTTCGCGATCGCAAATGCGAGTCACGAGAGAACTCCGGAAGTGTCTCCGCTCTAGGGAAAACACGGGACGCGGCAGTCGCAAGAACAGTTCGTGAGTCGGCAAGGGTTCCAGGCCCCGCGACAACTCGCGAGACCTGGCCCTCTCGGCGGGTCCACCGGAGCCATATCTCCAGGGGATGATCCGGCGCGCAGGATGAAGCTCGCAGCAGGCTTGCACCAAGGTTCGGGTCCGAACCTTGGTGCAAGCGCATAATAGACCCGAAGTAACCATCACTTACGTGCTTCCCCGAACCAACGAAAACCGGCGAATCCGAACCCCGAATGCGAACCGAACCAAGCCCCGCGCACCTCCCTTAAACTCGCCAGATCCCGGCCCCTGGTCATCCATGGCCAGCGACCCGGCCAGCTGCCACGCATCGAGACAGCTCACCAGAACACATAGAAATATAAACGAACACAAAGAACTTGAAACGGACAGTAGTTGTGCTATTCTTCTCCCTCGAGAGATCGGTCCTCAAGGAGGTTTCCCATGCAGACTCAGCGCGCGATCGGCTACATTCGGGTCTCCACGGCAGGGCAGGCGGTCGACGGGATCAGCCTCGAAGCACAGGAGGCACGGATCCGGGCATGGAGCGAGGCGAACGGATACGAGCTCGGTTCGGTCCACGTTGACGCCGGGATCTCGGGCAAGCGCGCGGACAACCGGCCCGGCCTTCAGGCGGCGCTGGTAGAGATTCAGAAGGGAGCGGCTCTCGTGGTCTACAGCCTCTCCCGGCTGGCGCGGTCCACGAAGGACGCCATCTCCATCGCCGAAGCGCTGGACCGGAAGGGCGCCGACCTCGTGAGCCTCTCGGAGCGGATCGACACGACGTCAGCGGCCGGGAAGATGGTCTTCCGGATGCTCGCCGTGCTGGCCGAGTTCGAGCGGGATTTGACGGCGGAGAGAACCTCGGCGGCGCTCGCGCACAAGAAGGCGAAGGGCGAGAAGTACGGCCCGGTGCCCTTCGGCTACACGGAGATCTCGGGACGGCTGGCGGCGGTGCAGGCCGAAGCCGACGTGGTTCTCGAGATCCTCGAGCGTCGCGCCGCCGGCGAGAGCCTCCGGGCCATCGCCTACGACCTGAACGCCCGCGGGGTGGCCACGAAGCAGGGGAAGCGCTGGCACGCTTCCACGATCCGCTACCTGGAGCGGTCCCGGGCGGCTGCATAGAGGAGATGGGATGAGCGGCAGCGACGGAGCCCGTGACGGCAGACTCGAAGAGGAGCACGCAGAGGCGCGCCTGGTCGCCTTCCACGAAGCGGCACACGCAGTTGCGGATCTCAAGGCCGGATTCTGCCCATGGGGGGCTACGATCCTTCCTCACGAGCATGCCGCAGGTTCGAGTGGGTCCGTGTATGGCTTCGATGGCACTCAGGGGGAGGAGGACGGGCGCGGGTGGATCATCAGCTTGCTCGCCGGTTACGTTGCCTCCCTCGTGGCAGGGGAAGAACCCGAGCAGGCACGGCTCGCGGCGAGTTCGGACTTTGAGCGCGCCGAAGAGGCGATCCGGATCCTGGGGCATGGAGACATCTCGTCCTGGACGGCCCGCGCTCAGTCCTTCGTCCGTGAGCACTGGCAGGCGATCACGGCCGTCGCGGAAGAGCTCCTCCTCCACAAGACCCTCGATGATGGGGAACTGGATCTGATCGTCAGCGCTGCCGAGGGGGATCCGTCAGCGGACGTCAGCCGCTACAGGGCGCTCCGAGGCTGGGAGGGGTGATCACGGGAACGTCGTCTACCCCAGCAGGTACCTGAATCGGAAGGCAGCCACGGTCCTGCTGCCGACCGAAATCCATCAGGCGCTCGTGTCCGCGGGCCGCGACAGGCTTGCCAACTCTGCCGCAGGAGGACCCAGAGTGAAGAGTCACCCCGGGAGGAAGTGCCCTCCCGGGGCAACAGCCGCCCGGCCCTGGCAGGGGCACGGAACGGCACGCGGAGGATACAGGTCCTCCGGGAGGAAGGGAACATGGCCAGCAAGAGCACGACAGTAGCGGACCAGATCGACGAGTGCGCAGCCATCGTTGGCTTCCTGGCCGACGCTGCGGCTGAGGGAGGTTTTGGGAACCTGTCGGGCGTCGGTGAGAAGGGGGTCTGGGGCGTGCTCTCGGACCTCGAACAACGGCTGAACACGGCCCGGGAGGCAGCGATCCGCGAGACGGCTTCCCGGGGACAGCGGCTCGAGGGCAACTCCCTCCTCGGCGCTTCCCCCCGGACCCCCGAAGCGACATCCGAGGCCGACTCGCCCGCTACGCCCGTGACGGGGGCGAAGGAGCCCCGCGCCTGCGTCGTGGAAGTGGAAGAGGACCTCCTCATCCGGTTCACGGCCGAGACCGCGCTAATCCAAGAGTGCCTCGAGAAGGCGTCGGAGGGGGGACCAGGGGCGGCGGGCAACTATGTCAGCTTCCGCGCGCCCGCCGTGGAGGGGATGACGATGACCCTCTCCAACATGGAGCACACGTTCAGGACGATACTCGAGGCAGGCAAGTAGTCGCCGAAGGAGCTCGAGGCCAGCTCTAGGCCTCGCCTGGCTGGTTCGCACGGTCTGTCTCGGCTGCTCCCGCGTCGGCGGCGGCCAGCTCAGGGAACGATCGACGGAGCCCCGACCCGAGCGAGGTAGGGGAGGGGCTTTCGTCTTCCATCGAAGAACGGAGGGTCCGGTGGGGAACCGTCTCGAATCGGAGCTCGTGAGCCTCTTCGGCCGAGAGATCGTCGCCGAGTCGGAGGCGCTGGACCTCGGCACCGTCTCCGCCGAGCAGGTCCGGAAGGTGAAGGCGGCGGCTGCTCAGGTGGCGCGGTACCAAGACGAGCCCGCGACTCAACGGCAGTTCATCGCAATGCTCCCGCGGGAGGTCCAGGTGCTTCTCTGTCGCTGGCTCGCGGATCCGGGCGCCGGGTTCGTGACGGCCATCTCCGGCGGCGGCGGCCCCAGGGCACCCCAGAACGAAGCCGCGCGTACAGAACCGGACGGTCTTGTACAGGCGGCAGGGTGCCTCCGAGTTCTCACGGTAGAGGAAACGGCCGCTGTGCTGAAGGTGAAGCCGGCGACGGTCCGTAAGCTCCTCCGCGAGGGACAGCTCCCCGGGAAGAGGATCGGGAAGAGCTGGCGCATCCTGGAGGAGGAACTGCGGCAGTGGCTCGCCACGGACCGAGGCGAAACCGCGGGCGCATAGGTCGGGCAGATTCTCGGGGTTCATCTCTGGGGAGAGCTCTCGACGTACAGGAGGATACATGGTGACGGACGAGCTGATGCGCGGCTGGATCCGGGACGGGAGAGAGAGGTCCGTTCTGGCCCGCGTGAAGGAATCCGAGGCGGCAGAGGCCGGCGACGCCGAGGCCGCTACTGCGTGGCGACGCTTGGCCCGCGCCCTTGAGACGAAAGCCCTGGAGGTGGAGAGCTGGTGGGACAGCCAGGAGCCGGAGTGAGACAAGGGCCGGGGCGCAGTGGTGCGGTTGCCCAGCCCACGGCGCCGCGAGAGTCGGAGAACAGCCCGGAGCCCCGCTGCTCCCCGGGGGGGCAAGGAGCGTTTGCGGAGGCGGGGCTGATCACGGCGAGATCAGAAAGGGAGGCTCCGGCCGGCAGAAGGAAAGGGAGAAGAGCGCCCGCCGAAGACCTCCGGCGGTCCTGTGGCTGCCAACCGTGGCTCTTGTCCCCCTCCGTGGGGTCCGTGAGGACCGCGCAGGAGCATTCATCGGAGCGGGGCAGCGAGGGCTTGAGTGCACACTCGCCCGGGCATGGTTGCCCTGGGGCTCATCCCCGGGACGGATCAAGGACCCCCGCTCGAGGGGTACGTGCTCGATCCGTGTACCCCATCGTGTACCCCGTCGTGTCTTCCTAAACGAAAGGGCCTAAGCGAATCGCCTAAGCCCTCGATATTGCTGGTCGGGACGAGGAGATTCGAACTCCTGACCCCCTGAACCCCATTCAGGTGCGCTACCAGACTGCGCTACGTCCCGACTCTTTTCTGTTGTTGTGGGCTCGGTGCTACGGCTCCGAGTCCAGGAGGGCTTGGAGTTCCCTCAGTTCCTTCTTTAGCTGCGCCAAGAGCAGCCGCTTCTCCCTGCGGCTTTCCGGGTGTGGCTCCTGCGGCTTTCGTCCGTCCGGCTCGGGTCGTCTCTCGGGCCGCTCGAAAGGACGCCGGTCTCCCTCACCCGGGGAGGTCTTCTTGTCCGAGTCCCCGGGGCGATCCGTCTGGTCCGTGGTGCCGAAGCCGAAGTCAGCCTGGGAGTACCGGGGCTTTGCCTTCACTCCGGCGGACTCCCTCCCCCGGGTCCCATTTCGCTGCTCCGAATCGGCTCTGCTTCACCCCTCCGGGACGGAGCGGGAAGAATAGCAGCGCCTCCCCGGGAAAGCAACGGGCTAGCCTGCGCCGTTGAGCCGCTCCTTGAGGACCTGGCTCGCCTTGAACGTGAGGACCCGCCGCTCGGAGATGGTGATCTCCTCGCCGGTCTGCGGGTTTCGGCCCTTGCGGGGCTCCTTCTTTCGGATCTCGAAGTTCCCGAAGCCGGAGATCTTGACCTTCTCGCCGTTCTCCAGGGCTTCCTTGACCAGATCGAGGATCAACGTCACGACCTCGGCCGAGCGTTTCTTGGAAAACCCGACTCGCTGATAGATGGTTTCGACGATGTCGGACTTGGTCATGGGTGCTTCTCCCTCTCGTCCATCCTACGGCTGGTGAGATCCCGTGCAACTCAAGCTTCGCGAAGCTTCGCGCCCGTCCGGTCGGCGATCCTTCTCAGGACCTGGTCCTCCAGCTTCGTCACCTCTTCTTCCGTGAGCGTCCGCTCGTCGGATCGGTAGGTGATGCGGAAGGCCAGGCTGACCTTGCCTTCCGGCAGGCGTTTTCCCTCGAAGGCGTCGAAGAGGACCGCCGAGCGGATGAGCTTCGATCCGACGGAGCCAATGGCCTCCAGGACGTCGGCCGTCAGGACGCTCCGATCCGCCAGCAGGGCAATGTCCCGCTCCACGGCAGGATAGCGGTCGAGCCCGCGGAAGCGCTCGGCGGCTCCCGAAACCTCTGACGCCACGAGGAGATCTACCTCAAAAGCGCATACCGGCGCAACCAACTCGTACGCGGAGAGGCGAGCGGGGTGGACCTCCCCCACCCAGCCGAGCTCGCGCTCGCCCGCGAGGATGCGCACCGACCGGCCCGGGTGGAGCCAGGGGAGGTCCGTGCTTCGCTGGAAGAGGGGCCCCTGCACCCCGAGCCGGGAGAGGAGCGCTTCGACGGCCCCCTTAGCGTCGTAGAAGTCGACCTCCTCCCCGGTCGCCCACCACGCGACGGGCGAACGGCGGCCTGCCAGGAGGGCGCCCGCCCGGAGGATCTCCTCGGGAAGCTTGCCTTCGGCGCGCGGGTGGAAGGTCTTCCCCACCTCGAAGAGGCGGAAGTCGCGGGTCTGGCGGCGGGCGTTGAGGCCGCCGGCCTGGAGGAGCCCGGGCAGGAGCATGGTCCGGAGGACTGCCGTCTCCTGGCTGAGCGGGTTCTGTAGCGCGATCTTCGGCCTCAAGCCAGAGTCGGCCGGGAGGCCGATCCTCTCGTCCTCGGCCGGATCGACGAAGCTAAAGGTGATCGCCTCCCGAAAGCCGAGGCCGGTCAGCGCCTCCTTGGCCTGGCTCGTGAGGACGACGCTCTTCGGCGGCGGCTCGGGCGACATGGGCACCCTCGGAAGGGTGGTCGGAACGAGGTCGAAGCCCTTCATCCGCGCGACTTCCTCGATCAGGTCGATCTCCCGCTCCACGTCGACCCGGTGCGTGGGCACGTCGACCCAGAAGCCGGGTTCCGACTCTGAGCTTTCCTCGGAGGTCTTCATGCCGAGGGCGCGCAGGTACCCGGCGGCCTCTTCGGAACCGACCTCCAGCCCGAGGACCGCCGTCGCCTTGGCAGGCCGGAAGCGCACCCTCGCGGGCTGGTGGGGGGTCGGGTAGGCGTCCCAGATGCCGGCGGCCAGGGTTCCGGACGCGAGCTCACCGATGAGCTCCGCGGTCCGATCCAGGGCCCGCAGGAGGCCCTCGATGTCCGTGCCTCGCTCGAAGCGGTAGGAGGCTTCGCTGCGCAGGCCGAGCTTCTTAGAGGTCCGGCGGATGTTCGAAGGCAGGAAGTAGGCGCTCTCCAGGAGGACGTCGACCGTGTCGTCGCTCACCTCGGAGTTGAGCCCGCCCATGACCCCGGCGAGGGCCACGGCGCCGACGGCGTCGCAGATCGTCAGACAGTCTGCGTCGAGCTTCCGCTCCTGGCCGTCGAGGGTCGTAAAGAGCTCGCCGTCGCCCGCCCGCCTTACGACGATCCTCCCGCCCCGCAGCTTCCGGAAGTCGAAGGCGTGCAGGGGATGGCCGAACTCGAGGAGCACGTAGTTCGTCACGTCGACGACGTTGCTGATGGAGCGGACGCCGGATGCCTGAAGCCTGCGGCGCATCCAGAGGGGCGACGGGCCGAGGCGGACGCCTCGGATGAAGCGCGCGGCGTAGCGGTGGCAGAGGTCGGGTGCGAGGATCTCGACCGACGTCTCTCGCGCGATCGCGGGCCCCGTCTCGGAGAGTCGCGGCTCGGGGATTCGCAGGTCTCGGCCGGTGAGGGCGGCCACCTCCCTCGCGACCCCCACGACGGAGAGGCAGTCGGGCCGGTTGGGCGTGATCTCCACCTCCAGGACTGCGTCGGGGAGCCCCAGGACGTCGACCAGACGCGCGCCGAGCTCCGCCTCTTCAGGGAGGATCATGATCCCGGAGTGGTCCTCGGAGAGCCCGAGCTCCGCCTCGGAGCAGAGCATTCCTTCCGAGACTTCCCCTCGGAGTTTCGCTTTCTTGATCTTGAGGCCGCCGGGGAGGCTCGCGCCGATGCGGGCGAGGGCCACCCGGTCCCCGGCCTTCATGTTCGTGGCGCCGCAGACGATGGGGTAGGTCTCGCGCCCGTCCGTGACGCGGCAGAGGCTCAGCCGATCGGCTCCCGGATGTTGCCCCTTCTCGAGGATCTTGCCGACGACGACATCTTCGATGCCCCGGCCGAGCACCTCCACCGAGGAGACCTCGATGCCGGCCATGGTGAGCCGCTCGGCCAGCCGTTCGGGCTCGTCGGGCACGTCGACGTACGCCTTTAACCATTCCAGGCTGATTCGCATCGTGGGCTCTCAGGAGAAGTGCGCGAGGAACCGGACATCGTTCTCGTAGAAGAGCCGGATGTCTTCGATGCCGTACTTGAGCATCGCGATCCGCTCTACTCCCAGGCCGAACGCGAAGCCCTGGACCCGCTCCGGGTCGTAGCCGACGAAGCCGTAGAGAGCAGGATCGACCATGCCGGACCCGAGGATCTCCAGCCACCCGGACCCCCTGCAGGTCCTGCACCCCTTGCCGTTGCAGAGGACGCATCGGATATCGATCTCGGCGCTCGGCTCGGTGAAGGGGAAGTAGCTCGCGCGGAAGCGAACCCCCGTTCCGGGCCCGTAATAGGCGTGGACGAAGGCGGTGAGCACGCCCTTCAGGTCGGCGAAGGTGATGCCCTCGTCGACGAGGAGGCCTTCCACCTGGTGGAACATGGGCGAGTGGGTCACGTCCGAGTCGCAGCGGTAGACCTTGCCGGGGGCCACGACCTTGACCGGCGGCTTCTGGGACTCCATCGTCCGGACCTGCACCGGCGAGGTGTGGGTCCGCAGCACCACGCCCGGCGCCACGTAGAAGGTGTCCTGCATGTCCCGGGCGGGGTGATCGGCCGGGATGTTGAGCGCCTCGAAGTTGTAGTACTCGAGCTCCACCTCCGGCCCCTCGGCGATGGCGAAGCCCATGCGCACGAAGATGTCGAGGATCTCCCGCTGGACGAGGGTGAGTGGGTGGTAGCCGCCCTGGGGCGGGCGGCGGCCGGGACGCGTCGGGTCGATCGCTTCGAGGGCGAGCCGGGACGCGGCCTCCGCCTGGGAGATCTCCCCCTCGCGCTCCGAGAGGGAGGCTTCGATGGCGGCCTTCACCTCGTTGGCGATCCGACCGGCCTCGGGGCGCTCCTCCGGCGCGAGGCTGCCCATGCCCCGCAGGCACGCCGTCACCTCGCCCTTGCGGCCCAGGTAGTGGACGCGTGCCCCCTCCAGCGCCGCCGCGTCCCGAGCGGTGCGGATCCGCTCCAGGGCCTCGGCGCGGAGGGCTTCGAGTCTCTCTCTCATCTTCGACTGCCGGTGAGGGCGCTCAGGCGGACCGGCGAACGGATTCCACCAGCCGCGCGAAGTCTTCGGGGTGGCGGACCGCGATCTCGGCCAGCATCTTGCGGTTCAGCTGCACGTCGGCCTTCTTCAGGGCGTCGATGAGCCGGCTGTAGGAAGTCCCGTTCTGCTTCGCGGCTGCGCCGATTCGGGAGACCCAGAGGTTGCGGAACTCCCGTTTGCGCACCTTGCGATCACGAAAGCCGTAGGCCCAGGCGCGGTGCAGGGCCTCGGTCGCGGTGCGGATGAGGCGTCGCCGCCCGCCCACGAACCCTTTGGTCTGCTTGAGGATCTTCCGGCGTCGATTCCGGGAGGCGACGGAGGGTTTGATGCGTGCCACGGCTTTTCTCCTCTCAGGGCGAACCTCGGAGTCGAGGGCGCGATGCCCCGCCTATCTCCCGGGTACCTGGCGAACCCGGAGATCAGGCCTCCCTCCGAGGAAGGGAAAAACTAAAGATAGGGGAGCAGCGCCCGAACCTGCCGGACGTTGGTCGCGTCGATGTACTCGGGCCGGCGGAGCTGGCGTTTGCGCTTGTGCGCCTTGCTGCTCAGGATGTGGCTGCGGAAGGCCTTGCGGTGCTTGATCTTTCCGCTCGCCGTCACCTTGAATCGCTTGGCCGCGCCTCGGTTGGTCTTCAGCTTGGGCATGGTTCTCCTCTTGCGCCCGTCCTGCCGGCGCTCAGTGCCACGGGCGCGAGCCTCTCCCCCGGGTTTCGGGGGCGGCCCGCGCGAACGAATCTCGACCTACTTGGCCTTCACCAGGGGGGCGAGGAGCATGGACATCGTCCGCCCCTCCATCCGCGCAGGTTGCTCGACTTTGGCCGCGTCTTCGAGCTGTGCGATGAGCTTGTTGAGCTGCTCGAGCCCGCGTTCCGGCAGCGTCACCTCGCGCCCGCGGAACATCACCGTCACCTTCACCTTGTCGCCTTCGCCCAGGAACTCTCGAATCTTCTTCGCCTTTACCAGAAAGTCGTGCTCTTCGGTCTTGGGCCGAATCTTCACTTCTTTCATCTGGATGACGGTCTGATGCTTCTTCGCCTCCTGGGCCTTCTTGGCCTGGTGGTACTTGAAGCGGCCGTAATCCATGATCTTGCACACGGGTGGACGCGCAAGGGGGGCGACTTCCACCAGATCCAGATCGAGCTCTTCGGCCATCGCCAAGGCCTTCTCGATGGGAAGGATCCCGAGCTGGTCCCCTTCGGGGCCGATCGTTCTCACCTCCCGGGTCCGAATCATGCGGTTGATGCGCGGTTGCTGTGGTTCCGTTGCGATGAGGCACCTCCTCGATGCGGGTTGGACAGCGTGCAGGGCGGCTCCGCCCTGCTCGTCCGCTCGGTCAGCCGAAGCGGACGCGGGACTCCTCTTCCAGCCGCGCGGCGAAGTCGTCGAGCGGCATCATTGTGATCTCCTCGCCGGTCCGCAGCCTCGGCGAGACGGCGCCCTCGGAGGCTTCCTTGTCTCCGATGACGGCCATGTACGGAATCTTCTGAAGCTGCGCTTCGCGGATCTTGTAGCCCAGCTTCGCATTGCGGTGATCGAGTTCGACGCGGATCCCCCTGGCCCGAAGGACCTCCTCCACCGTCTGTGCATACGGGATGTGCCGATCGGTAATCGGAAGGAGAACGACCTGCACGGGTGCCAGCCAGGTGGGAAAAGCTCCGGCGAAGTGCTCGATGAGGACTCCAATGAAGCGCTCGATCGAACCCAGGATGACCCGGTGAAGCATGACGGGCCGCTTGCGCTCTCCGTCGGGGGCCACGTAGGTCAGATCGAACCGTTCCGGCAAAGTAAAATCGGCCTGAATGGTAGCACACTGCCACTTTCTGTCAAGCGCGTCCCTGAGCTTGATGTCGATCTTCGGACCGTAGAAGGCGCCGTCCCCTTCGTTGATCTCGTATGGTAATCTTTGGTTTTCAAGCGCCTCTTTGAGCGCTCCGGTCGCCAGGTCCCAGGCCTCGTCCGCCCCGATGGACTTCTCGGGCCGAGTTGAAAGCTCCAGTTCGTACTCAAACCCGAACAGACCCATAACGTCCCGTACGAATCCCAAGATGCCGTTGATCTCTTGCTGGAGCTGCTCCGGCGTACAGAGGATGTGCGCGTCGTCCTGTGTAAACCCCCGCACCCGCGTCAGCCCGTGCAGCACTCCCGACTTCTCGTGCCGGTGTACCGTCCCGAGCTCGAAGAAGCGCAGCGGCAGGTCCCGGTAGGAACGGGTCTTCGAGCGGTAGATCATCATGTGGGAAAGGCAGTTCATCGGCTTGATGCCGTAGGCCTGACCTTCCACCTCGGTGAAGTACATGTTTTCACGGTAGTTGTCGTAATGGCCGGACTTCTCCCAGAGCTCCTTTCGCAGGAGCTGCGGGCCGATGACGATCTGGTAGCCGCGCCGAAGGTGCTCCTTCCGCTCGAAGTCCTCCAAGAGCGTTCGGAGAAGTGCCCCCTTGGGGTGCCAGATGATGAGCCCGGGCCCTGCCTCCTCCTCGACCGAGAAGAGCTCGAGCTCGCGGCCGAGCTTGCGGTGGTCGCGCTTCCTCGCCTCTTCGAGGACGTGAAGGCGGTGCTCCAAGGCTTCCCGGGTCGGAAAGGCGGTCCCGTAGATCCTCTGGAGCATGGGGTTTCGTTCGTCTCCCCGCCAGTACGCGCCCGCCACCGACAGGAGCTTGAAGGCCGGGATCCGGCCGGTGGAGGGCACGTGCGGCCCGCGGCAGAGATCGGTGAAGTCGCCCTGCTCGTAGAGCGTGATCGTCTCGTCTTCGGGAAGATCGCGGATGAGCTCCGCCTTGTACGGCTCGCCCGTGGAGGCGAAGAGCTCGAGCGCCTCGGCCCGGGAGATCTCCTTGCGAACGATCCGCACGTCCTCCTTCGCGATACGCTCCATCTCCTCCTCGACCCGCTCGAGGTCCTCGGGCCGGAACGCCTGCGGCACGTCGAAGTCGTAGTAGAAGCCCTCCTCGGTGGCGGGACCGATCGCGAGCTTCGCGCCCGGATAGAGCCGCTTGACGGCGTGGGCCATCAAGTGCGACGCGGAGTGGCGTAGGACCTCCAGCCCTTCCGGACTCTCGGCGGTGAGGATCCGCACGCGGCTATCCGTGAGGATGGGGCGTTCCAGATCGACCAGGGCGCCCTCAACTTCGGCGGCGACGGCCGCCTTCGCGAGGCGCTTGCCGATACCTTCGGCCAACTGGCGCGCGGTGGTGCCCGGTTCGCTCTCTTTGACGCTGCCGTCGGGCAGGGTGATCCGGATGGACATGATCACTTCCTGTGGAGCGGGAAGGGCTCAGGTCCCCTTCGCCGAGGTGGATATAAAAAAGGCACCGGTGGGCGCTCCACGCGATGCCTCTCGCGGTCAAATGGCTCGTACGGAGAAGTGGTAGGCACGGGCGGGATTGAACCGCCGACCTCCTGCGTGTCGGGCAGGCGCTCTCCCACTGAGCTACGTGCCTCTGCAGTACGTCGTCCACTTGGCCCCAGGGTTGCCCCTCAGGGTTTTCACCGTATAGCAGCACCGTTTCGGAGTTGTCAAGGTATTCGCGCCCTTCCGGCCGCCTCGCCTTGACAGCTCCTCGAGCGAGCTTCTATGCTGACCCTCTTTCCCCGAGTAGGCCCGAGGTAGACATGTTCGGTCTCGGTTTCGGCGAAATCCTTCTCATCCTGGCGGTGGCCCTGATCGTGGTCGGCCCCAAGAAGCTGCCGGACCTGGCGCGGGGGCTCGCCCGGGGCATCGCCGAGTTTCGCCGGGCGACGGACGACATCCAGCGGACGGTGCAGCGCGAGCTCCACGCTCCCATCCGGGACGACTTCCTCAAGGACCTCGACGCCGCCCGCACGCAGGTCGCACCGGGTCCACCGCCCGCCGTCCCGGAAGAACCGCCCAAGAAACCCGAGGCCGCGCCCCCGGCCGCCGAGAAGACGGAGTCGACCTGAGCCGCGTTGGGCGGCGGGCGCGGCTTCAGACCGAGAGAGCCATGGCGGAACGAAGAGCCTCCGGCGGTGAGGCCGAGGAGTCGAACGGAGAGAAGCTACCGTTCCTGGCGCATCTGGAGGAGCTGCGGTCGCGCCTCATCAAGTGCGCGCTCGGGGTCCTGGTCGGCTTCATCGCCTGCTACTCCGTGAGCGACCGCATCTTCGACTTCCTCGTCCGGCCGCTCGGCACGGCCCTGCCGAAGGAGGGCCGCCTCACCATCCTGCACCCGACCGAAGCTTTCATGACCGGGCTGAAGGTGGCCCTGGTCGCCGGAATCGTGTTCGCGCTCCCGGTCATCCTCTACCAGATCTGGAAGTTCGTCGCGCCCGGCCTCTACGCCCATGAGAAGCGCTACGTCTGGCCTTTCGTGAGCGCCGCGACCGGCTTCTTCCTCGCGGGCGCGTCATTCGCCTACTGGATCGTCTTTCCGGCCGCCTTCAAGGTCCTCCTCGGCTACGCGGGCGAATCGGTCCTTCCGCTCCTCTCCATGCGCTCGGCGCTGGACTTCATCCTGAAGCTCCTCTTCGCCTTCGGCGTCATCTTCGAGCTCCCCGTCGCCGCCTTCTTCCTCGCGAAGATGGGGCTCGTCCATTACAAGATGCTCTCCGGCAACCGGGGCTACGCCGTCATCGCGATCTTCGTCGTGGCCGCCGTTCTGACGCCCACGCCCGACATCTTCAACCAGCTCCTCATGGCCGGTCCTCTCTACGTCCTCTACGAGGTCAGCATCCTCATCGTCCGCATCTTCGGCCCCAAGCCTTCCGCGGAAGGCGCCGCGGAGGAGGAGGCTGAGACCGCCCTCTGAGCGGTTCGCGGAAAGACGGTGGACTAGGTGGACTTCATGGACTAAATGGGCCCGGCGGACCGTCCACCTCGTCCACGTTGTCCACCTCGTCCACGTGCCCGTTGCCCCTTCGTTGACGACTGCGGTGAACGCCGCTACGTTTCCGTCTTCCGCCTTCCCCGTCTCGAGGAGGACTCGATGCCGGAAGCTCTCCCCGGGTTCTTCAGCCGCCTTGCCGTCGCGTTCTGCTCCTTCTGGCGCGTGCTGGTCGACAGCGCCTTCGCCGATTCGGTCGACCGGCTGCGGCGGGGCGTGCCCGCCCCCGAAGCCCCTGAGCCGATTCTGAAGGGCGCCGCCCCCGATTCGGCCCTGCAGCTCCTGGGCCTCTTCCAACAGGCGGGAAGGATCATCGACTTCCTCGAGGAGGAGGTCACCGGCTACTCCGACGCGGAGGTCGGTGCCGCCGCGAGGGTCGTCCACGAGGGCTGCCGCCGGGCCCTGCGCGAGCACTTCGTGCTGGAGCCCGCCCGGTTGGAGGCCGAGGGCGCGCGGCTCACCCTGGACCACGGTTTCGATCCGTCCCTGGTGCGCCTGACGGGCAACGTCGTCGGAGAGCCTCCGTATCGGGGCACGCTGGTCCACCGGGGCTGGCGGGTCTCCGAGGTGCGCCTCCCGATGGTCGCCCAGGGGCACGATCTTCGGGTGGTGGCGCCGGCCGAGGTGGAGCTTTGAGCGCAGGCCGGTACTCGGTCGGGATCGACCTCGGCACGACCCACTGCGCGGTGGCCTCGGTCGAAGTCGGAGGCGCAGGGCCCGAGGTCCCCGTCCGACCCCTCCCGATCCCGCAGCTCACGACGCCCGGTGCCGTGGAGGAAAAGGCGCTGCTGCCCTCGTTCCTCTACCTCCCCCACCCCGAAGAGCTCCAGACCGGGGACCTCGCGCTCCCCTGGGCCGCCGCGGAGGTGCAGGGGAGGTCCTTCGCCGTCGGCGAACTCGCCCGCAACCTCGGGGCGCGCACCCCGATCCGACTCGTTTCGAGCGCGAAGAGCTGGCTCTGCCACCCGGCGGTCGACCGCCGCTCGCCCCTTCTCCCCGTGGATTCCCCGCCGGAGGTCGAACGGGTCTCGCCGCTGGAGGCCTCCGCCCGGTATCTGGCACACCTGCGTGCCGCCTGGGACTTCCGGCATCCGGAGGACCCGCTCGCGGAGCAGGCGGTCACCCTCACGGTCCCGGCCTCCTTCGACCCCGCCGCCCGGGACCTCACCGCGGAAGCGGCGGCCATGGCGGGCCTGCCGCACGCCGTCCTCCTCGAGGAACCCCAGGCCGCGCTCTACAGCTGGCTCGCGACCCGAGGCGAGGCGTGGAGGCGGGAGCTGAAGCTCGGGGACGTGATCCTCGTCGTGGACGTGGGGGGCGGCACCACGGACCTGTCGCTCATCTCGGTGTCGGAGCAGGACGGGTCCCTGGTGTTGCGGCGGGTGGCGGTCGGCGATCACATCCTCCTCGGCGGCGACAACATGGATCTCGCCCTCGCTTACGTCCTCCGGGCGAAGCTCGTCTCCACGGGCGTCGCCCTGGAGCCGTGGCAGATTCAAGGGATCACCCACGGCTGCCGCGGGGCGAAGGAGAAGCTCCTCGCCGGCGACGAGGCCGAGGTCCCCGTGGTCGTCCCGAGCCGGGGCTCGCGCATGATCGGCGGCACCCTGCGGACGGAGCTCACTCGTGAGGAGGTGGCGAGCGTGCTCCTGGACGGATTCTTCCCCTCGGTACCGGCCGACGTTCGCCCGGCCGCCCGGGAGCGGACGGCGCTGACGCGTCTCGGGCTCCCGTACGCGCAGGAACCGGCCGTGACGAAGCACCTGGCGGCGTTCCTCGCCCGCCAGGCCGGCGCGATATCCGACCATCCCGCGGAGCCCGGCTCGAGGTTGGCCCACCCCACGGCAGTGCTCCTCAACGGCGGCGTCTTCAAGGCCGAGCCGCTCGCGCGGCGCCTCTTGGAGGTCCTCAACGCCTGGCTCGCCGCTGAAGGCGCGGAGCCGGCCCGCGTGCTCCCGGGCGCGGACCTAGAGCTCTCCGTCGCGCTCGGTGCCGCCTACTACGGTTTCGTCCGCGCCGGCCGGGGCGTCAGGATCCGGGGCGGCACGGCGGCCTCCTACTACGTAGGCGTGGAGACCGCGATGCCGGCGGTGCCGGGCCTCGAGCCCCCGCTTCAGGCCCTCTGCGTGGCGCCCTTCGGCATCGAGGAGGGCACCGAGGCGGAGCCGCCGCCCCAGGAGTTCGGGCTCGTCGTGGGCGAACCCGTCCGATTCCGGTTCTTCCGCTCCACCGTGCGGCGCGACGACGAGAGCGGCACGCTCCTCGAGTGGTGGACGCCGGAAGAGCTGGAGGAGATCGAGCCCATCGAAGCGAACCTGCCCGCCGAAGGCCGCCCCGCGGGCGAGATCGTCCCCGTGCGGCTCCAGGCGGCCGTCACCGAACTCGGAACGCTGCGCCTCGAGGCACTCCCTCGCTCGGGTGAAGAGCGCTGGAGGGTCGAGTTCGACGTCCGTGGGGAGCACTCCGATCGCTGATGTCCCGTTTGGCCGGTCCTTGGCTGCTACTTGACCCGTGCGTTGGCCGAACGCGGTGGAGCTCGCGGTTCGCGTCGCGACCCGCGGTGATTCGCCGCCGTTCGTCCTTTTGGCAGCCATGCGCGAATTAACCGCACGGGACACTGGGGCGCCCCGGTTCATCGTCGGCATCGATCTGGGCACGACGCACACCGTCGTCGCCTATGCCGAGAGGGAGGACCCTCGGGCTCCGATCCTCCTCTTCGAGGTGGCCCAGCTCGTCGCGCCGGGCGAGGTGGCGCGCCGCGCCCTGCTGCCCTCTCTCCGCTATCACCCCGCTCCCGGGGAGCTCTCGCCTGCGGACTTGCGCCTGCCGTGGACGACCGCCGAGGGTTCGGCCGGGGAATCGCCGGCGGTGGTCGGGGAGCTGGCGCGGGCGCTCGGAGCGAAGGTGCCCGGCCGGCTGGTCGCGAGCGCCAAGAGCTGGCTCTCCCATCCCGCCGTCGACCGTACCGCGCCGATCCTTCCCTGGGGCGCGGCCGAGGGCATCCCCCGGGTCTCCCCGGTGGCGGCGAGCGCCAGCTACCTCCGACACCTCAGGGAAGCGTGGAACCACGCGTTTCCGGAAGATCCCCTCGAGGCGCAGGAGCTGGTTCTCACCGTGCCGGCCTCCTTCGACGACGCCGCGAGGAGCCTCACGGTCGAGGCGGCGAGGCAGGCCGGCCTCGCCCGCGTGCGCCTCCTGGAGGAGCCGCAGGCCGCGCTCTACGACTGGCTCCACCGCTGCGGGGATGGGCTCGAGGAGGCGCTCGGCGGAGCGCGGCTGCTCCTCGTCTGCGACGTCGGCGGCGGAACGACGGATCTGAGTCTGATTCAGGTCCGGCGCACCCCGGCGGGGCCGAGGCTCGAGCGGATCGGAGTCGGCGACCACCTGATGCTCGGCGGGGACAACATGGACCTCGCCCTCGCGCACCTGGCGGAGCGCCGTGTCGACGGCTCCGAACGGCTGGGCGCCGCCAGCTTCTCCCAGCTCGTCCAGCAGTGTCGCGGCGCCAAAGAGCGCTTCCTGGGGCCCCAGGCTCCGGAGCGGACCACCGTGACCGTGCTAGGGTCCGGGTCGAGGCTCATCGGGGGCGCAAGGTCGGCGGAGCTCTCCCGGGAGGACGTCGCGGCCCTCGTCCTGGAAGGCTTCTTCCCGGCCGCGGCCCTGGACGAGCGGCCCCGAAAGGTCCGTAGCGGGCTGGTCGAGTTCGGGCTCCCCTACGCGGCGGATCCGGCCGTGACGAGGCACCTGGCGGCCTTCCTCGCCGCTCACGCGGAAGCGAGCCGGGCCGCGCTGGCGGAGGCGGGGGTGGAGCCGGAGGACCCGATCCCCGAAGCGGTCCTGCTCAACGGCGGCGTCTTCCGAAGCTCCG
>JACRCS010000604.1 GCA_016218905.1 Deltaproteobacteria bacterium | reverse complement strand
GTCGGAGAAGGCGATGCCGGACTGCGCGTCCGGGTAGATGGTGGAATGCCCGAACTTCTCCAGCTCGAAGTCCGTGTAGAGCGGCATCCAGTCCTGGAACTCGAGGTAGTTGGCGTGAAGGTTGTGCAGGAAGCCGGGTGCGGTGCACTCCGACGTGAAGATCCCGCTGCCTTCCTCGTGCCGGCGCTCGAAGACCGCCACGTCCCAGCCGGATCTCTGCAGGTACGCGGCGTGGGTCATTCCCATGTGACCTGCGCCGATGACGATCGCGTCGTAGGACTTCTTACTCATTTCGATGACTCCTTGCTCAGCTTCTGCCGAATCCCTCACCGGGGTCCCGCAAGTTATCTTTGTCAGAGATACTTCAGATCTGCTCCCACCACTTCTCCATGCCGAAGTCTTCCGCGATGCTCTGGAGGGCGTTGTACGCCGGCCCGAACGTGATGTAGCCGTGCGGATGGGTGCAGGAGCCGCAGAGGTAGAGGCCCTCGATCGGGGTGCGATACTGGGAGAGCTGCTTGCAGGGCCGGTTGGCGAGGAGGTTGCTGTGGTCCAGCCGGCCGACCATCCAGTCGCCCCGCACCATGTTGACGAGCTTGTCCGCCGTGTCGACCGGCGTGTAGGAACGCGTCTGAATGATGTCGTCGCGGGTGAAGCTGCTCTCGTCGACGTACTCCATCAACTGGGCGACGCAGCGCTTGTGGTAGACCTCTTCGAAACCGGTGCGCCACATCCCGGCACCCTTTCCTTCCAACTCGAAGGGTGCGATTACGCGGATGAGGCCCGTGGCCTTCCCTGCGGGCGCGTCGTAGGGGTCGTAGAGGGAGTTGCACGACCAGGTGAGCTTCGGGTTGTCCGGGGCCTTCTGGTTCCGGATGTCCTGCCAGTCTTGGTTGAAGTCTTCCAGGGTCTCGTAGCCCATGTTGACGACCCACGCCTTGTTGATGTCCGGGTCGAACGCCGCGGCCTTGTAGGTGGGGATCCGGTGGAGCGCCATGTGGACCGTGTAGAGGGAGCCCTCCTGGTACTTGTAGTTCTCGACCTCGGTCATGACGTCCTTCGGCACCGCGGAAGCCGGGAGCATCTTCTGGAAGGTCTGGTTCGGGTCGACGCTGCTCGCGACGAGCTTCGTCGCGTAGAACTCTTCGCCGTTCTGGCAGCGCACGCCCACGGCGCGCCCGCCCTGCAGGATGATGTCCTTGACCGGCCGGGCGGGGATGAGCACCGCGTTGTTGCGCCGCATCTGGCGCCAGAGCGAGTGGGCCAGGCGATGGGAGCCACCGAGGCAGATGTGCCAGTTGTCGATCTTGCCCAGCATGAACGGGAACGACGTCGCGAGCCCCTTCACGTCCGTGTAGTACCCGCAGACGTGGGCGTGGAAGGCGAGCATCGTCTTGATCTTCTCGTTCTCGAAGTACTTGTTGAGGAAGTCGTTGATCGTCAGCGACCGGTTCTCGCCCCGGAAGAACTCTGTCTTCTCCTCGACCTTCCACGCGGCGAGCGCGCGGGTGATGTCGTTGAGGTCGAGCGGCGGGCCGAACATGAGCGTCTTGATCATGAGGTCCTGGAAGCCCTTGACCTCCTTGTAGAGCCGCTCGAAGGTGTCGGCGTCCTTGAGGCTGAATCGCGCCATGGAGGCGTGGGTCTTCTTCATGTCGGTGTGGATCGTGATCGCCGTGCCGTCCTTGAAGATCGAGCCGGCCTGCACGGGCGGATGCACGTAGCTCGCGCCGTCGCCGCCGATCAGCTCCAGGTCGTCGTAGACCGGACAGAGGCCGACGAAGGAGTGATAGTTGCTGTGCATGTTGTGGAGGAAGCTCGGCTCGGTGTACTCCTCGGTGGAGAGGCCGCCGCCTTCCTCGTAGCGCGCTTCGAGGCAGAGCACGCTCCAGCCGCTCTTGCCCAGGTAGGTCGCCAGCGCCATCCCGTTGTGGCCGGCGCCGATAACGATGGCGTCATAGGTGTTCGCTCTTGGAGTCGCAGTTCTATCTTCCAAGCTCATCTGTCATTTCTCCTTCGGCAGTTGCTGGTACCGTCACGGACACCCCGGGAACAGTCCGCGGATGCCCCTTTACCTCAAGCGTAGGGCGGCTTCCCCTTGGGCCATTCGGTCAGGTCGCTGCTCGTGTACACGTCGAAGATCACGTTGGCCATCTCCGCGTTCTGCATCAGAAAGCGCATGTCGCCGCGGATGGCAAGCGATCCGTTGAGGCCCGTCTCGATGGGATCCAATAGCCCTGCGGCGATGCCTTCGAAGATGCTCGCGGGGCCGGTGATGCGATAGTTGAGCTCCTTGCCAGGGATTGGTTCCGGGGTCTCCTTGCACTCGGAGACCTTCCCGTCGACGAAGCGGATGAAGAAATACTTCGCAGAGCCCTCCGACACGTAGGGGGACTTCCCGTCGCCCTTCAACTCCACCGCGAACCGATACTCGCCCTTCGGCACCTTCTTGGAGAGGTCGTCTCGGCTGTTCGCGAGTTTGACCATTGCGTCGTACCATTCGGGGGTGAAGATCGCTGGCATCTCTTCTTCTCCTTGTCGTGTGGACCAGTGACGACGCGCCGCGGAAGCTCCGGAGCCGTGGTCTCCCTGCCGGCGCGAACTCGGATGAGCGTTCCAGTGCGTTTCAGGTTACGCCCCGCCGTGTCCCACTGCGCCTGTCGAAAGGAGGGATTCTCTCGCGCATCCAACAGATGTTTTGCCGTTGCAACCTGTCCGATCGGTCAGGTCATGCAGAGGGGGCAAGGTCAGGTCGGGTTCGGCCTTGACAGGCCGACTCCCCCGGTGGTTGTCTGGTAGTTGGAGCCGTAGCGCTAGAACGTCTTTTGGCTTGAGGACACGGAGACAATGCCGCCGGGGACCGCCAAGCACGGAATCCATCAGCTGGGGCTGTTGAGGACGAAGCTGAGCCCTCCGGCTCGAGAGGCCGGCCTGATCCCGAGATCTCGCCTGGACGAATGGTCCCGGAGATCTGCCTCGGCCAAGCTCACGCTCATCAGGGCGCCGGCCGGTTTCGGCAAGACGACGTTGATGCTCCAGCTCTTCCGGAGGCTCAAAGAAGGTGGGAAGCCGGCCGTATGGCTGACTCTCGACGACGGAGACAACGACGCGGTTCGGTTTGTCGCGCACGTGGGCGCAGCGTTCCAGTTGGCGGTTCCGGCCTCTGAGGCGGGAGCGCTGCCCCTGGCGGAGCCCGGCGGGGGGACGCTGACGTCGGGGCTGCTCTTGAGCCTGCTCGATTGGGCGGCGAGCTGCGAGCTCCCTTACACTCTGTTCCTGGACGACTTCGACGCGATCCGCACCCAGGAGGTCTGCGTCGTGGTCGGGAAGCTCCTCGATCACCTCCCTCCCGACTGGCACGTGGTGATCTCCACGCGCGAGAGCCCTGCGCTCCCCTTGAGCCGCATGAGGGCGCAAAGGCAGCTCGTGGAGATCGGCGCGGAGGATCTCCGGTTCGCGCTCGATGAGACGCAGCAGTTCCTGCTCTCGGAGAGCCGCTTGGACCTGGATGACGCCGATCTGGCGCGCCTCCACCGGTGCACGGAGGGATGGGCGGCCGGGCTGCAGCTCGTCGCCTTGGCCCTGGCCCATCGAGAGGACCGCAAGGCGTTCATCCGCTCCTTCTCGGGTTCCTCGCGGAGCATCGCGGACTACCTGGCAGAGCAAGTGCTCTCTCGGCAGCCCGAGGAGGTGCGGGAGTTCCTGCTCAAGACGAGCATCCTGGCTCGCCTTTCGGGCCCGCTCTGCGACGCGCTGACCGGTCGCGCGGACGGCTACGAGATGCTCGCCCGCCTCGAGGAGGCAAACCTCTTTCTAGCGCCTCTAGACGACGAGGGCCTCTGGTACCGGTATCACAACCTCTTCGCGCAGTTCCTGCGCAGCCGTTTGGAGCGGGGCTCTCACGGACAGGTAGCGGCCCTGCACCGCGCCGCGTCCGAGTGGTTCTCGGCCTCGGGCGAGTTCGTTCACGCGGCGGAGCACTCACTCTCGGCCGGTGATCCGGAGCGCGCGGCAGAGCTGATGGGCCGCTGCGCCAAGTCGCTGTTCAACCTGGGGCAGGTGAGCACGGTCGTCGACTGGGCGGAGCGGCTACCGGCCGACGCCCGCAACCGCCAGCCGGAAATGCAGCTCGCGTACGGCTGGGCGCTGTCCTTCCGTCACCGCTTCGACGAGGCCCGCGCTATCCTCGATCAGATCAGCACGAAGGACCTCAGCGACCTCGGCCCGACCGTTCAGGACCAGGTGAGGGCGCTCCAGCCCATACCGCCGCTCTTCGCGGACCGGATCGAAGAAAGCCACAGGCTGGCGGCAGAAAATCTCCCAAAGATCTCGAGACGGAATGCGTTCGAATACGGCGCGCTGGCAAACGTGCTCGGGTTTTGCCTCATCTCGTCCGGCGAGTTCGACGAAGCGGAGCGCGTGCTTCGAGGTAGTTGGGAAAGGGGGGCCGGAAACAGCCTTGGATCGTTGTACTCGGAGTGTCTGCGAGGGCTGCTACGCCTCGCCCAAGGGCGTCTCCAAGAGGCCCTCTCCTTCTATAGGACGGCGCAAGCAAGAGCGAAGGAAAGCTTCGCCGTCTATTCCTTGGCCAGAGCGGTCACGGCAGCGTTTCTCGGGGAGGCTCTCTACGAGCTCGGCGAGCTGGACGAAGCCGAGGAGCTTCTCGCCGAACATCTTCCGGTTATCAGAGAGTACCGGCCCGTGGAGCCGATCATCTTTTCGTACCGGACGGTGGCCCGCGTCCACGCCGCCCGCGGCCGAGACGAAGAGGCGCTACGAATCTTGGAAGAAGCGGAAGGTGTGGGCCGCAACACAGGCGCCATGCGTCTGGTCGCAACGATGCACCTGGAGAGGACCTGGCTCGCGCTGCGGCGAGGCGACGCCCGGGCCGCACTCCGAATGGCGCAGCAGTTCGACGACACCGGGATTTGGAAGAGCAACGAAGGCCGGGTCATGCCCGCGAATACTCCGGAGACGCCGGCCGTGAGCCATCTGAGGCTCGCGATCAGGACCGGACGGGCGGGCGAAGCGCTGCCGCGCCTGCGGGCAGAGCTGGATAAAGCGCAAACCGGCTTGCGCTTTCGCGAGGCACTGGGAATCCGGATCCTGGAGGCAGAGGCGCTGGAGGTAGGTGGAGAGACCAAAAAAGCCTTGCGGGTCCTGAAGGAGGCGCTGAGGTTTGCCGCCCGAGAGGGATACGTCCAGGTCTTTGCCGACGAGGGGGAGACGGTGACGCGGCTCCTCCAGCAGGTTCGCGACGCGCATTCCCAGGAGGACGATACGTCAGCGGCCGAAGTCGATGGGAAGCACCTGGACCGCATCCTAGTGGCAATCGCGCCGGACGGGCCCCGAGCGCTACCGCCCACTGGGCCGGAGGTGGACTCCACCCCCATGGAAGCTCTGACTCAACGGGAAGTCGAGATCCTGCGACTTGCAGCCCTGGGGCTGTCCAACCAACAAATGGCCAACCGGCTGTTCCTGTCCCTCGGGACCGTGAAGTTCCATCTGCGAAACATCAACTCGAAGCTCGGGGCCGAGAACCGGACCCAGGCCTCGGCCAAGGCGAGGCAGTTGGGTTTGATTTCGTGACGGCCTGAGAGCCTCCAAAGGACCTTATGGGCTCCTCAACGGAGCTCCCGAAAACGCATAGGCCATCTCGACCCCCACGACGTCGCGCAGACCGGGGTGGCGGGCATGGCCCGCCCTATGTCGGACAGATGAGCTCCTCAAAGCATAGGGCGGCCCGTGGCCGCCGGCCTCCCTCGCGTCGGGACGAGGTCTTTGGTCTTTACGCGGGCGGGGACCGGCGTGGCGGGCACGGCCCGCCCAATCTCGGACGGATGAGCCGCAGGAACAACCCATAGGCTCCCTCGCGCCGGGACGAGGTCTTTGGTCTTTGCGCGGCGGGGACCGGCGTGGCGGGCACGGCCCGCCCTATGTCGGACAGATGAGCTCCTCAAATCATAGGGCGGCCCGTGGCCGCCGGTCTTCGGGCCCGTGGCTACCTGCCTTCGGAGGAATCGTCTTGCCCAACTACCGCCGAGACTACTCGGGCTGCTCCTGGTTCTTCACGGTCGTCACCCGGGGCCGCGCGCCGATTCTCGTGGAAGACCGAGCTCGGGCATGTCTCCGAAAGGCGGTGGACGAATGCCGAGAGCGCTTTCCTTTTGCAGTCGATGGCTGGGTTCTCCTGCCGGAGCACCTACATTGCCTTTGGACGTTGCCCGAAGAAGATCCCGATTACTCGCGCCGGTGGAGCCTGATCAAGCGGCGGTTCACCCAGAGTCTTCGCGACTCGGAAGGCTCCCGCTTCTGGCAGGATCGCTTCTGGGCACATCGGATCCACGACGAGAGGGATTTTGAGAACCACATGGCGTACATCCACTTCAATCCGGTGAAGCACGGTCACGCCTCCTCGCCCGCCGATTGGCCCTGGAGCACGTTTCACCGGTGGGTGCGCGCGGGAGTGTATCCGCGGGATTGGGGTCGAGCTCTCGATCTGCCTCCGCACGTGGGGAGCGAATGAGATGGCGGGAACGGCGGCAGTCATAGGGCGGCCCGTGGCCGCCGTGTGGAGAGGTCCCGGGTAACGCGGTCGGCCAGCCGGAGCAAGTAAGATGGCGGGAACGGCGGCAGTCATAGGGCGGCCCGTGGCCGCCGTGTGGAGAGGTCCC
>JACRCS010000599.1 GCA_016218905.1 Deltaproteobacteria bacterium | reverse complement strand
TCGAGGGCGCGGAAGGTGGCGAGGGCGCCGGGGGAGCGGTCTACCGCGTCGCGGGGCCTTCGGGGCCGATCCGAGGTCGGGGCGAGGCGCTCGCCCGCCTGGGCGAGGTGGCGGAGTTCTTCCGGCAGACCGAGCCGCATAGCCCCGTCTCCTACCTCGTCCAGCGCGCGATCACGTGGGGTCAGATGCCGCTGGAGACGTGGCTCGCGGACGTGATCAAGGACACCGGAGTCCTCGAGGGGATCAAGGAGACTCTCGGGATCCGCCCGCCCACGGAGTGAGTGTGAGAGCGAAGCCGCGAGAGAAGACGAGAGTCGAGACGAAGGAAACGCGAGATCGAGGGCTCGAGACAAGGCGTAAGCAGAAGCCGACAGCCGTCAGGGAGGAATGCTCATGGTGAAGAAGGAAAGCATCCAGCAGAAACTCAAGAGGGTCCGGCCCCCCAGGGTCCAGATCACTTACGACGTAGAGATCGGGGGCGCCATCGAGCTGAAAGAGCTCCCCTTCGTCGTCGGCGTCCTGGGCGACTTCTCGGGACAGCCCGAGCAACCCCTTCCGCGGATGAAGGACCGGAAGATCACCGAGATCGACCGGGACAATTTCGACCAGGTCCTCGCCGGTATGGCTCCGCGTGTCGCGATGGCCGTCGAGAACAAGATGGCCGGTGACGGCTCGCGGATGGGAGTCGACCTGAAGTTCAGCAGCCTCGAGGACTTCGAGCCGGACAAGGTCGTCCAGCAGATCGACCCGCTCCGCAAGCTCGTCGAAGCGCGCCAGCGGCTCTCCGACCTCCTTTCGAAGGCCGACGGCAACGAGAAGCTCGAGAAGATGCTGAACGACGTCCTCCAGAACGCCGGCAGCCAGCAGCAGCTGGCCAGCTCGCTCGGGCTCTCGCCCGAGGGGCCGAAGAAGGGGGACGGCAATGAGTAACGCCTCCGAACGCGGAAAGGCCGAGGCGATCGTCCGCGAGCAGACGGGGGAAGTCGACCTCCTCAGCAAGATCCTCGAGGAAGGGCGGCTCGTCCAGCACGAGAGCCAGACGCAGCAGGCCAAGGACATGATCGCCGAGTTCGTCCAGCAGGCGATGCAGGGCCAGATGGTGATGGGCCGCGACCTCGAGTCGTCCATCCAGGCGCGCATCGCGGAGATCGACCGGCTCCTCTCGGCCCAGCTCAACGAGATCATGCACGCCGAGCCGTATCAGCGCCTCGAGGCGTCGTGGCGCGGGCTTCACCACCTCGTCTACGAGAGTGAAACGTCGACGATGCTGAAGATCCGCGTCCTGAACGTCTCGAAGAAGGACCTCCTGAAGGACCTCGAGCGGGCGGCGGAGTTCGACCAGTCGGCCGTCTTCAAGAAAGTCTACGAGGAGGAGTACGGCACGTTCGGCGGCCAGCCGTTCGGGGCGCTCCTCGGCGACTACTACTTCTCGAACCACCCGCAGGACCAGCTTCTCCTCGAGAAGATGGCCCAGGTGGCGGCGGCGGCCAACGCGCCGTTCATCGCGGCCTCCGCGCCGCAGCTCTTCGGCTGGGACAGCTTCCAGGAGATGACCGAGGTCCGTGACCTCGCGAAGATCTTCGACCGGACCGAGTACGCCAAGTGGCGCTCCTTCCGCGACTCGGAGGACTCGCGCTACGTCGGCCTCACGATGCCGCGCACCCTCATGCGTCTCCCGTTCGGCAAGGAGACGGTCCCGACCGAGACGTTCAACTTCGAAGAGGACATCGACGGCAAGGACCACAACAAGTACCTCTGGGGGAACGCGGCCTATTCCTTCGGGACGCGCCTCACCGAGGCGTTCGCGATGTACGGCTGGTGCGTCGCGATCCGCGGTGTGGAGGGGGGCGGACTCGTGCAGGGGCTGCCGGTCCATACGTTCCAGACGGACGAGGGCGACGTCGCCCTGAAGTGCCCGACGGAGATCGCCATTACCGACCGGCGCGAGAAAGAGCTTTCCGACCTCGGGTTCATCCCCCTCGTCCACTGCAAGAACACCGACTACGCGGCTTTCTTCGGCGCGCAGTCGGCGCAGAAGCCGAAGAAGTACGACCTCGAGTCGGCAAACGCGAACGCACGCCTCTCGACGATGCTGCCCCACATCTTCGCGGTCTCCCGGTTCGCGCACTACCTGAAGGCGATGATGCGCGACAAGGTCGGCAGCTTCATGTCGCGCAAGGACTGCGAGATGTTCCTCAACCAGTGGATCGCGAACTACGTCTCGCCGGACGACACGGCGTCCCAGGAGACGAAGGCGCGGTATCCGCTGCGCGAAGCCAAGATCGACGTCGCCGAGATCCCGGGGAAGCCGGGCGCCTACCGCGCGGTCGCGTTCCTCAGGCCTCACTTCCAGCTCGACGAGCTGCAGGTCTCGCTGCGCCTCGTGGCCGACCTGCCCGCCTCGGCCCGCAAGTAGCCGCTCGTGGCCGGGTGGCGCTGTCGCCGCCCGGCCCTTTCCTTCCGCTTCCGGTCCGCCTCAGGAGTCCGCCCGAGATGTCGCGGTTCGACAACGAGATCCGTGTCCGCCCGTCGGTCCTCGACCGGCTCATCGACTACGAGCCGGAGTATTCGCGTGAGGCGGCGCCCTCGCGGGCGAAGAACCTCCGGATGCTCAAGCAGTCCGTCCGCCGGGACCTCGAGTGGCTCCTCAACACCCGCTCCACGCCGGGGATCCCGGTCGAGCTCAAGGAGGTCCAGTCCTCTGTCGCCGTCTACGGTCTCCCCGACATGACAACCCTCTCGGCGAAGAGCCCTGCCGACAAGGCGAGGCTCCGCCGCTCCGTGGAGCGGGTCCTCGAGACGTTCGAGCCGCGCCTGGAAGGCGTCGTCGTGACGGTCGACCCCGAGCCGGGCCCGGGCCTCTCCCTGAAGTTCCGTATCGACGCGCGCCTCAAGGTCGACCCGGCTCCCGAGCCGGTGTCGTTCGACACCCTGCTCCAGATCGGGAGCGGGGAGTTCCGCGTGAAGGGGGAGTGATGCGCGACGAGCTCCTCGGATACTACGAACGCGAGCTTTCCTTCCTCCGCCAGATGGGGGCGGAGTTCGCGGAGAAGTACCCGAAGATCGCGGGGCGTCTCCAGCTGGAGCCCGACACCTGCGAGGACCCGCACGTCGAGCGTCTCATCGAGGCGTTCGCGTTCCTGGCGTCGCGCGTCCACCTGAAGGTCGACGACGAGTTCCCGGAGATCACCGAGGCTCTCCTCAACGTCCTTTACCCGCATCTCCTCGCCCCGATCCCGTCGATGTCGGTCGTGCAGTTCGTCCTCGACCCGTCGCAGGTCAGCCTCCAGTCGGGGCAGCGGATCCCGCGCGGGGCGATGCTCTACTCGCGCTCCGTCGCGGGGACGTCCTGCCGGTTCCGCACGGCCTACCCGGTCCACCTCTGGCCGATCGAGATGCGCCAGGCGCGCTTCGAGCTGCCGATCCCGGGCGTGGGCCCCGAGGAAGGGGTGCGAACGGTCCTTCGCCTCGAGCTGAAGACGTTCGGCGGTTCCCCCCTGCGCGAGCTGAAGGAGAAGGTCTCCGAGTCGGAGGAGAAGCACCTCGAATCTCTGAGGTTCTACCTCCAGGGCGAGGGAAAGGTCGTCTACGCCCTGCACGAGCTGGTCCACAACCACCTCGTCGCCGTGGAGCTGCGTCCGGGCGGCCCGCGGGACGTCCCGTCGCCCGTGAAGCTCCCGAAGTCGGTCGTGAGCGGCGTCGGCTTCGAGCGCGACGAGGGGCTCCTTCCCTATACCGACCGCTCGTTCCTCGGCTACCGCCTCCTCGCCGAGTACTTCGCGTTTCCCGAGAAGTTCTTCTTCTTCGACGTGAAGGGGCTCGAGAGGGCGGCGCGGGAGGACTTCGACGACGGCCTCGAGATCCTCCTCTACTTCGACCGTGACTTCCCGCTCGAGAGGAACGTCTCCGCGCAGACCTTCCGGCTCCACTGCACCCCCGTCGCGAACCTCTTCCGGCAGATCGCCGAGCCGATCCGCCTCACGCACCTGCAGCCCGAATACCGCGTCATCCCCGACGTGAGGCGGCAGGACGTCACGGAGGTCTACTCGGTCGAGGGGGTCACGAGCGTCGCCAAGGGAAGCGACCGGGTCACGAGCTACGAGCCCTTCTACTCGTACCGGCACGGCTTCGAGAAGGGGCAGGCGCCCGCCTTCTGGTACATGAGCCGGCGCCCCTCGGCGCGCAAGGACGACGACGGGACCGACGCCTACCTCTCCCTCGTCGACCTCGGCTTCAACCCGGCCCAGCCCGACGCGGACACGCTCACCGTCGAGGTCGTCTGCACGAACCGGGACCTCCCCTCCCGGCTGCCCTTCGATGGAGGGGAGGCCGACTTCCAGCTCGAGGGAGCGGGCGTCTTCTCGGGGATCCGCTGCCTGAGGCGCCCCACGCCCACGGTGCGGCCGCCGCTTCGCCGGGGCCTTCAGTGGCGGCTCCTCTCCCACCTCTCGCTCAACCTCCTCTCGCTCGTCGAACGGGCGGACGGCCAGGGGCCCGAGGCTCTCCAGGAGATCCTCCGCCTCTATGACTTCTCCGACTCCTCCGTCACCCGGCAGCAGATTGCCGGGATCACGAAGGTCGGCTCGCGCCGCGTCCTCCGCTCGATCGGGGTCCTGCAGCCGAGCTTCGTGAGGGGGATCGAGGTGACGCTCGAGCTGGACGAGCATCAGTTCGTCGGCACCGGGACGTTCCTCTTCGCCCAGGTACTCGAGCGCTTCCTCGGCCTCTACTCATCCGTAAACTCCTTCAGCCAGCTCGTTCTGACGAGCCGCCAGCGCGAGGGCGTCATCCGCCGGTGGGCGCCGCGCGCCGGGGAGCAGATCGTCCTCTGAGCACCGAATGAAGGACCTCCTCTTCTCCGAGCCGTACCGATTCGCCTTCTTTCAGGCCGTCCGGCTCCTGGAGCGGACGTCGCCCGGGAAGGAAGGCGTCGGCCGGGCGGTTCGGCCGGGGGACGAGATCGTCCGTTTCCGCACCCACCCATCGCTCGCGTTCCCTGCCAGCGAGATCCTCGACATGAAGGCGCCGCCCGCGGGGCAGGAGAGCCGGCCGCCCGAGATGACGATCAACTTCATCGGGCTGACCGGGCCGCTGGGCGTCCTCCCGCACCCCTACACCGAGCTCGTCCGCGAGCGGATCTCGTACAAGGACACCGCCCTCTGGTCCTTCTTCGACATCTTCAACCACCGGATCGCCTCGCTCTTCTACCGGGCCTGGGAGAAGTACCGCTTCCCGATCGCGTACGAGCGGCAGGGCGAGGATGCCTTCACCGAGTACCTCTTCGACCTCATCGGCATGGGGACGCCGGGGCTCCGCGGCCGGATGGCCGTCCAGGACCAGGCGCTCCTCCTCTATGCCGGCCACCTCGCGCAGAAGCCGCACTCGGCGACGGCGATCGCGTCGATCCTGAGGGACTACTTCCGGGTCCCGGCGGAGATCGTCCAGTTCCAGGGGCAGTGGTTTCCCCTGGAGCCAGAGAACGTCACGAAGATCGGGGAGACCAACTCCGAGCTCGGGCGGACGGTCGTGGCGGGCTCCTCCGTCTTCGTCTCGCAGTCGAAGTTCCGGGTGAGGCTGGGTCCGCTCACGCTGGACCGGTTCGTCTCGTTTCTCCCCGTGGGGCCGGCGTGGAAGCCCGTCACCGACCTCACGAGGTACCTGGCCGGGTTGGAGTTCGACTACGACATCCAGCTCGTCCTCCGGAAAGAGGATGTTCCCCCGTGCTCCCTCGACTCGAAATCAGCGCTTCCCCCGATGCTCGGGTGGACGACGTGGGTGACCAGCGAAACGCCCCGGAAAGACGCCGACGAGGTCGTCCTTCCGGTCGATAATTGAGGAAATCCGGCTCGCGAGAGGACGACAAGATGAGCGTGAACCTGAAGTCCCTGATCGGTCGACTCAACGATACCTGCCGCCAGTCTCTCGAGGGGGCGGCCGGCCTCTGCCTCTCCCGGACGAACTACGACGTCGAGGTCGAGCACGTCCTCCTCAAGCTCCTCGAGGCACCCGACACCGACCTCGCGAAGATCCTTCGGCGCTTCGAGATCGACGCGTCCCGCTTCGCCAAGGACGTGACGCGCGCCCTCGACCGCCTGAAGACGGGCAACGCCCGCACGCCCGCCCTTTCCCCACGGCTCCCGCGCCTCATCGAGAAGGCGTGGGTCGTCGCCTCGATCGAGTACGGCGCGTCGAAGGTCAGGTCAGGGCACCTCGTCCTCGTCCTCCTCACCGACGACGACCTCTCCCGCCTCACGCGCGAGATCTCGAAGGACCTCGCCAGCATCTCCGTCGAGCAGCTGACGAAGACGTTTGCAGACGTCGTCAAGGGTTCCGCGGAGGATCGTGAGGCCCAGGCTCTCTCCTCCGCCCCCGGGGCCGCCGGAGGTCCCGACGTCGCGATGGGCGTCCCGGGCAAGACGAAGTCGCTCGACCTCTACACGGAGGACCTCACGGCAAAGGCGCGCGCGGGAAAGATCGACCCGATCCTCGGGCGCGACTTCGAGATCCGGCAGGTCATCGACATCCTGACCCGCCGCCGGCAGAACAACCCGATCCTCACGGGCG
>JACRCS010000602.1 GCA_016218905.1 Deltaproteobacteria bacterium | reverse complement strand
GTCGATTCCGACACGCAGGACTTCGGTCCGGCGGCTGCCGCGCTGGCTGCCGCCCGCGAGGGCTCCGTCCCCGTCATCCTCTGCTCGTCGAAGACCTGTTGCGAGACGCTCGCCTGGCAAGAGCGGCTCCGTCTGACAGGACCCTTCATCGCCGAGCGCGGCGGTGCGGTGTTCCACGCCGGCGACGGTCCACTGGGCCCGCACTTTCCCGATCAGATCGACGGCTTGCCCGCGAAGGTCTTCGGGACCCCTTATGCCGTGTTGAGGCGGTCGCTGGAGGAACTGCGCCGGGACTTCGGCCTTCCGATCCGTGGTTTCGGGGACATGGAGCTCGAGGAGATCGTCCGGGTCGCGGGTCTCGCGCCGGAGGACGCGGCAGCCGCCAAGCGGAGGGACTTCGGCGAACCCTTCGTCTGGGACGCCCACCCGGACGAAGAACGCCTGGAGCGCGTTCGGCCTTGGCTCTCGGAGCGCCGGCTCCAGATGCTTCGGGGCGAGCGGCTCTGGCACCTGGTGGGAGGAAACGACGTCGGCAGCGCGATTCGCTGGCTGGTCAGCATCTGTGCCGACGTATACGGAAGCAGACTGCCGTCCCTCGGGCTCGGCGACAACCAGGACGATCTGCTGATGTTGCACGCCGTGGACAAGGGGTGCCTCGTAGAGCAGCCTGGAGGAGGGCACGTGGACGGGGCACACCCGGAGATCGCACGCGTTCCGGGCATAGGCCCTCAGGGGTGGGTCCGAGCTGTGGAGGAGTGGTTGGGGACTGCCGCAGCGGACGTGTCCTCGTGGTCGCCGGTGCACGGCAGATCGTAAGCCGGCGGCGGGATGCGCGACAGGAGGCTCGGAAGGGTCGTGTTCGCCAGGGCATAGAGGACGAGCCCGCCGAAGAAGGGCGCGGGGAGCGCGAACTCGTCCCGAAGGCTCTGGGCGATGACGAGCGTGAAGACGAGCGTCGGCTGAAGCGCCAGCGCCACTCGGAGGGCCTCCAGGAGGCTCTGGCGCAGCGAAAGCATTCGGTGGAGAGCCACCAGGCCCACTCGAAAAGGGATGACGGCGGCGAGAAACGAGATCCCCACTAGGATCGCGTCCAGGGAGAAGTCCCCGGGCCTGAGCTTCGTCCCCGCCCTGAAGAAGTAGAAGGGTACGAAGAAGGACGCGAAGAGCTCCACGGCCCGCACAGTCTCGCCGGAAGAGACGTTCGGTACGCGAGCCCGGACGCCGCGGGCGGTGACGCCGACGACGAAGGCCCCCACGAGGTAGTAGACTCCGAGGGTACGCGTTGCGTATGCCGAGAGGACAGCCAGGATCATCAGGAAGGAGAACTCGGAGCGCGGGGCGAAGGGGGCCACCCACCGGGCGAAGCCCCGGAAGCCAAAGGGCAGGGCCGCGACGCCGGCGGCGAGCACCACGCTAGAGAGCCCGAGCTGCCAGGCGCTGTTCGCTTGCACCGTCACGAAAAGAACGAAGAGCGCCAGCAGTTCCGAGGCGATCGCCTTGGACCTGATCCAGAAGCGGTCCTGCTCGGAGACGGGGAAGGTGCCGAGGGAGTCGAGGATGAAGCCGGTGGAAGGCGTCAGGAGCGCCAGAGCGACAAGGACCGCCGCCCGGACGTCCAGGTAGGCGAGCCTTAGGAGGACGAAAGCGACCAGAGCGGTGCTCGCCACCCGGAGGCCGAGGTGTTCCCCGATCACCCGCGCCCCGGCCCGCAGCTCCCGCGTGTCGACCTCGAGACCGGCGAGCAGGAAGAGCGAGACGATCCCGAAGATCGAAAGGATTTCGATCGTGGTGTCGTGCTGGAAGAGCCCCAGGCCGATTCCAGAGAAGGCGCCGAGCGCCAGGCTCGTCAGAGCCGTGGGAACTCCGAAGCGTTGAAGCGCCCGCGGGACGACGAAGAGCCCGAAGAGCAGCAGGATGTATGTCAATTCGACGGGGAGCTCGTCCAAGGTGCGGCATTCCTCGATAGTCGGAGGGGATCGCTACCGTACACCGATGACGGGAGGTCTGCAAAGGGGGGGCGGCCGGAGAAGAGGGCAGACGGGAGGCTCGTCTCGAGACCTCACGCCGCCCCCAAGTCACCGCGAGAGGGCGCGGCGCCTGCCTGAGCGCGAGGGGGGGACGGTAGTCGTTGTCGGCCTCTCGTCAGCTCACGAGCTTCCGGCGCACGGCATAGAGGACGATCTCGGCCGTGTTATGAAGACCAAGCTTCTTCATCAAGTTCGTCCGATGCGTCTCGACCGTGTAGACGCTCAGCTCGAGCAGGACCGCGACGTCCTTGTTCGTCTTGCCTTCGGCGAGCAACTGAAGGATCTCTTTCTCCCGATCGGTGAGCAGATCGAACGAGTCCTGGGGCCCGCGCTGTTCGAGCTGGCGAACGTAGTCGTCCATGAGGAACTTCGAGATCTCCGGGCTGAAGAACGGCCTGCCGCTCATGACCGTCTCCACCGCCCGCACGAGCACCTCCTCGGCCGACTCCTTGAGGAGATATCCTTTGGCCCCGGCCGTAAGCGCTCGGGCCAGGTAGCTCTCGTCGGAGTGCATACTGAGGACGATCACCCGGGTATCCGGTCTGGCCTTCGTGATTCGTGCCGTCGCCTCGATGCCGTTCAGAAGCGGCATGGCAATGTCCATGATGACCACGTCGGGCTCGAGTTCTTCGGCGAGCCGCACGGCTTCTTTTCCGTCGGTCGCTTCCGCGACCACGCGCACTTCGGGCTCGCTCTCGAGAAGGGAGCGAAGGCCTTTGCGCACGATCCCGTGATCGTCGGCCAGGAGCACTCGTGTGGTGCTCACCCGCGCACTTCCTTCGAAAGGGGGATTTCCGCGGCCACCACGGAGCCTTTTCCCTGTACCGAACCAAGACTCACCCTGCCGCCGAGCTCGCGCACCCGCTCGTCGATGCCGATCAGGCCGAGCCCGCACCCGGGGCCGCGCTCCCGAGGCATGCCGACGCCGTCATCCCTGATTTCGAGCCGGAGACGGTTCCGTTCCGCCTGCACGAGGATCTGGACCGAGCTCGCGTGCGCGTGCCGCGCGCAGTTGGTTAGGGCTTCCTGGGCCACGCGGTAGGCGCACGTGCGGACGGCTTCCGGGATTTGCTCGAGCTTTCCGGAGATCTCTACGCAGGCCGGCACACCCGAATGACGGGAGAACTCCCTGGCCTGCCACTCCAGCGCCGGTCCGAGCCCGAGATCGTCCAGCATCGAAGGTCGAAGCCCCATCGCGAGATCCCGGGCGGTTCGCAGCGCGTTCTCGGCGAGGTCCTTCGACTCGGCTACCTGCGCCTGGTAGTCGGCGTCGGCGCCCGAACGTAGCCGATCCAGACGGCCGATCGACAATCGCAGCGCCGTCAGCTTCTGCCCGATCTCGTCGTGGAGCTCTCTCGAAATGGACTTTCTCTCCTCCTCCTGGGCGTGGAGGAGCTTATGGGAGAGTTTCCGGAGCTCCTCCTCAGCATCTTCCGCCCGCTCCCGCTCCCGCATGGAGTGCCGCTCCAGGTGGGACGTGCGAGCGATGCTGAAGCAAGCGACGCTGAACGCCAAGAGGAGGGCAAGGACCAGGTTCCTTCGAACGGCGTGGAGGTGCTCGGCCCGGCTCTCCTCCATCCGCTCACTCTCCTTTCGGAGGTTCTCCTCGGAGAGCTGACCGACTCGTTGAGCCAGAGAGAGCACGGCAAGCCTTCGGGGGACGACCTCCTGCCGGAGAAAGGTCGCCCGCTGGCCGCGTCCCTGAGTCCCGGTCCAGGCGAGGATCTGCTCGAGCGAGCCCCAGTACTGGTCGAGCTCCCGGCTCAGCTCGTCAATGGAGTCCGTTCCGCCGGTACGCCGAGGATTCCTGAGTTTGACCAGGTCCGCGTCCACCGCCGAGCGGATCTCCCTCAGCTCCAGGCGCGCTTGTTCGGGCGGAAGGCTTTCGGAGCTCACGAGGTAGTCGCGGACCAGAATGGCGGACTCGAGGGTCTTCGACTGGATGGCGGCTAGGACTCCGGCTCCTTGGCGGGCTGCGGACCGGATGGAGCGCATCTCGCTCCGAATGCGGCTGGCGTCGCGGAAGGCGCTCAGACCCAGAAAGGCAATGAGCGCGATCAAGAGGCCGAAGCCCATCACCAGGACGGGCCAGGTGCGGTGTCGAGCTCTCATGCTTTGACCGGTCCGCGGCAGCTCCCTCGTCCACGGCAGTCGGAGGGCGAAGCTGCCCGCGCCTCGTGGAGTCAATCCGGAGCGCTCGTAGTCTAGCAGGACAGGCGGATGCCCGCGAACGCCAGGACCCCTCGTCATCGAGCGGGAGACGGTCAACGTTTCCTCCTCGGGACCTTCTCAATCCCTCACCTTCACGAACTCCGCTCGCCGGTTCTTCGCCCAGGCTTCCTCACGGTGGCGCGGGTCGAGGGGGACCTCCTCTCCGTAAGTGACAATGCTGATGCGGTTCGGGTCGATCCCAACGTCCATCAGGTACCGCTGAACGGCCCTGGCCCGCTTCTCCCCGAGGGCGAGGTTGTACCCGGTGGTCCCCCGTTCGTCGCAGTGCCCCTCGATGAGGATCCGGGTCCCCTGACTGGCTCTCAGATACTCCGCGTTGGTCGCGAGGGTCTGTCTCGCCGCAGGCGGAAGGGTCGCTTGGTCGAAGTCGAAGTACACGCGCTCGAGCCCGGAGGGCGTCCGGCGGCTGGCGACGGCTCGGTCGGGAGCAGGTTCGGCGGCTCCGGTCCCCGGAGGCGGTGCAACGCGGCGCTCTTGAGTGCCGGCGCGAGGGAGTGCTTCCGCCATCCCGGCCTGGGGCCGTGGGTCGGCTACAGCCGGCGCGGGAAGTCTCTGCTCCCGCATCTCGGGTCCGACGACTGGAGCCCCCGACTCCGGGGCGGGTAAAGGTGCCGCCGGGGCGCCCGCGGCAGGGGTGGCCTGACCGGCTGTGGAGAGGACCTGCTTCTTGGCACAGCCGGTGACGGATAAGAGAGAGGCTGCGGTGAGAAGGAGGGGAAGGTAGAAGTGTAGTGATTTCATAGTGGTCCTCCTGGGCGATGGAGATGTGTCGGATTCGTTCAGGTCAGGCCAGGCAATCCCGAGAACGCGTATTTGCCGTCGGCCGTGTTCTGCCAGGTGATGACCGCGCAATTCGAAATCTGCAACTCATCGAGCAGCGCCCTGGCCTTCTCCTCAGATCCTTCCTGGACTGCCAGGCACCAGTTGGAAAACGCAGTTGCGTAGCCCGTCCACTCGTCTTTGGCCTCCAGTTCCGAGACCGAGTCATCGGTCTCGACTTCGATCACCCAGACAGCGTCGTGTCTGTTGCGGTTGGCCGCCACAATGATGTCGATGTACTGACCGCTCCATGGCTTGTTCTTCTCGCTGCCCGGATTCAGCCATACGGCTTTGTTAGCCCGCCTGTAAATCTCTCCTGCTGCTGCAATCACCCCGTCGTGCGTCGACTGGGCTCGCCCGGTGCGGTTCGCCATGCTGCCTCCTGAAGACCCGGGTGATGCACCGTCTCGAAAGCCCCGGCCTCGCCTCGGGGCCGCGCTCCTATCATCTCTCCTGCTCTCCTGCTCCAGCCTCTTCCGCAGCAGAGCTTGAACCTGTCGTCCACGCGGGCCGGCGGCTTCTCGACCGCTGCGATGTCGCCCCCGACCAGGGCCGCGCCGTAGGGCTTCGGCGGCATTGACCCAGAAGCGGCGCGCCTTTTTGCTCGGATGCCGCAAAAGTGAGCGTATCCTCACTCGGCCACCGCGACCATCCCGTGCACCCGGGATGCCTGTACCGGAAAGGCCGTACTCTAGCGGCCGGATTCCTCCACCCGGGCCCCGGCGCTCGGGCGAAAGCCCCCCGTGTTTCTCGCGTTCAGTTCGCTAAAGCGCTTTCTCGCAGTGCTCTACTCCATCCGCGGGATGCTGCGGCCGTGCGATCGCTACTACGAATGGAGAGGACACAACGGCC
>JACRCS010000593.1 GCA_016218905.1 Deltaproteobacteria bacterium | reverse complement strand
GCTCGGCTTCACCGGGTCGGACGCCCAGGTTCTGGCTCGCGCGGCCCGCGAAGCGCCGGACCTCCTCGCCGCGTGCTCGAGCTCGTCGAGCATGTGGGCGGCCAACGCCGCGACCGTCTGCCCGAGCGCGGACTCTGCCGACGGCCGGGTCCACTTCACGCCGGCGAACCTCGCGGCCAACTTCCACCGGTCGCTGGAGCCCCCGGCCACCGGCGCCGTGCTCCGGCTGCTCTTCCCGGAAGGCGACTCGTTCGTTCATCACGCGCCGCTCCCGGCGGGGGCGCACCTCGGCGACGAGGGGGCGGCCAACCACCTGCGGCTCTGCCCTTCGTACGGGGAGCCGGGAGTCCAGGTGTTCGTCTTCGGACGAAGGATCTTCGCCGGTCCGGGCCACGCCCCACGGGGTCCGACGCTATATCCGGCGCGCCAGGCCGCCGAGGCGTCCGAGGCGGTCGCCCGCCTCCACGGCCTCGCGCCGGAGCGGACCGTCTTCGCACGGCAGAGCGCCGCGGCGATCGACGCCGGGGCCTTCCACAACGACGTGGTGGCGGTGGGAAACGAAGCCCTCCTCCTCTACCACCGCCGGGCCTTCGCCGAGCCCGCGGCCTTCGCGGCGGAGGTCTCCTCGAAGTTTTCCGCTCTCAGCGGAGGGCCACCGCTGCTGGTGGAGATCCCGGAGGAGCGGCTCACGCTGGACGAGGCGGTGAGCACCTACTTCTTCAACAGCCAGCTCGTCACCCTACCCGGGGGCGGGATGCTCGTCCTCGCACCCGTGGAGTGCCGCGAGCACGCTCGGGCCCGGACGCTCCTGGAGGAGACGGCGGGCAGGCTGGATCCGCCGGCCTGCGTGGAGTACGTCGACCTGCGCCAGAGCATGCGAAACGGCGGCGGCCCCGCGTGCCTGCGCCTGCGGGTGGTGCTGACGCCGCGCGAACTCGAGGCCCTGCGGCCCGGCTGCCTCCTCTCGTCCGAGCTCTATGAGAAGCTCACTGCCTGCATCACGAAGAGATACCGCGAGCACCTCCTCCCCGCCGACCTCGCCGACCCGCTCCTGCTCCGGGAGTCCCGGGAGGCCCTGGACGAGCTCTCCCGGCTGCTGGGGCTCGGATCGATCTACCGGTTTCAGCGGGCCGGCGCCGATCGACGCCGCGTGCCGGATCGGTCCGGATCTCGGTTGCCCCCTGACCCTTCCGAAGGCCTACCTTTTCATCCCAAAACGGAGTAATAGAAGCGGCGGGCCTCATTGCGCTTCCCGCGCCGGCCGATCCGTAGAGCAGCTCCAAAGGGGGGAGGGTCCGATCGGGGGACGGACCCGGGTTCTCGGGTGGCCTTCCTTCGCCCGAGCTCCCGCTTTCCCCACGAGACGATTCCCAGGCTGGTCCGGCACCTTCGCGGTCGAGAACCGCCTCGCGCCGGACCGAGAGGTCCAAACCCCTTCGGCGCACGGAGGTGCGATGAAGAAGAAGTTGGCGCTGGAGTCCTTGCTCGCGGCGTATCTCCTCGCTGGAGCGGGGGCTCTTTCTCTCGCGGCCGAAAGGCGCCCCAACGGGGAGCGGGGGTCGCTCTCGGAACTGCTCCTCTTCTGGGACGAGAAGGACCTCTACGTGGAGTCCGCGACCCGGAGCCCGAAGCCGCTCTCGAAGACGGCCGAGAACATCGCGGTCGTCACCGCCCGCGAGATCGAGGACATGAAGGCCCACAGCGTCGCCGAGGTGCTCAACCGGGTAACGGGCGTCTTCGTGGACTTCTTCGGCCAGGACTTCGGCAGCTTCTCGCAGGTCCTCATCCAGGGCTCGAAAGAGCGCCACGTGCTCGTGCTGGTCGACGGCGTCCCGTGGAACCTGCAGGACGACAGCCACGCGGAGACCGCCACGATCCCGGTCGCGATCGTCGAGCGCATCGAGATCATCAAGGGACCGGGCTCGTCGACCTGGGGTTCCTCCCTCGGCGGCGTCGTCAACGTCATCACCAAGGCCCCGGGCACCTCGACGCCTGCCGGTGCCGTCACCGCCTCCTACGGGACCTCCGGGACGCAGGACCAGCGCGCCGAGGTCGCCGGGGCCGCCGGCCCGCTCGGCTACTACTTCCACGCGGGGCACCAGGAGTCCGACGGCCTCCGGTTCGACCGGCGCTTCGACACCAACTCGGCCTATACCAAGCTCAGACTCTCGGCCTCGAAGAGGCTCTCCTTCGGGTTGTCCGCGGGTCTCAGCGAACCCGACCTGCGACTCGTGAAGTTGCCTCAGTTCAACTTGTCGGAGGACGCGAGGTTGCGGACGTCCTTCGGGACGATCTTCGCCGATGCGGTCCTGACCCCCAGCGCGAAGCTCTCCCTCCTCGGCTATGCGTCCCGGCACGAGCTGGCCATCGTCGACTCCCTGGCCGACACGGGACAGCTCGTCCAGAAGCGGGTCAGCGACAATCACTCCGCCGGAGGCAGCGCGAAGCTCGTCTGGACGGGGAAGAGCCATACGGTGGTTCTCGGGGCCGACTACGAGCACGGAGAGGTCATACAGAAGCGAGCGGACCTGCGGTCCCATCCCGAGGTCGACAAGTGGGCCGTGTTCGCGAACGACACGATCTCGGCCGGGGGGTTTTCCGTCACGCCCGGCTTCCGTTTCGACCGGAACAGCATCTCCGGCTCCTTCATGAGCCCGAGCCTCGGGGCGACCTATCAGCTCGGCGAGCACTCGCTGGCCCGGGCTTCGATCGCGCGGGGGTTCACCTATCCTCCGCTGACCTTCACCTCGGCCGGCGACGGCATCTTTCTCATCCCGAATCCCGACCTGGAGCCTGAGAAGGTCTGGTCCTACCAGGCGGGAGTGGAGACCGGGGTGGGCGAGCGCCTCTGGCTCAAGGCCACGGCCTTCTACCACCGGCGCACGGGCGCCATCGAGCGCGTGCTGGACGCGCTCGGTCCCCTCCAGGACCAGTTCCGGAACGTAGGGCGGGTGACGTCCAGGGGCGTAGAGGTCGAGGTCGAGACGGCGCCCCTCTACAACACGTCGCTCAAGATCGGCACCACCTACGTGGATCTCGATCCTCGTCCGGACACGATCACGGCGGGCCGGTACTCCTATGCGGTGGCCCTGAAGTACGACGACCGCACAGATCTGGTCGTCGAGCTCTCCGGGATCTTCAAGTCCTGGCTCGTGCGGCCCGACTCCACCGCGGTCTCGAACGGGGCGATCTGGGACCTGGCGGCGCAGAAGAGAGTGC
>JACRCS010000044.1 GCA_016218905.1 Deltaproteobacteria bacterium | reverse complement strand
GGGGAGCGGGCGTCTTCGTCGGGAACCGGTCGAGAGTGTGAGTCGGGTCTGCCGTTGCCGCCGAAGCGGTACCGAAGAGAACGGACAGGGCGAGAGCAGCGAAGGGCCTGTGGAGCCTGGAATCGCGCACTAGGGGGAGCCTCCTTGCACGAGGTCTGAACATGAGCTCTTGATGCGTGAACCGAACACCGGTTCGGCCTTTCGGGTCTTTCGTCTGGCCTCGATCCTGCCAGCAGCCGGCGGGGTACGGGGTCAAGAAGGCCATCGAGCCAGGGTAGCCGCAACGCAACAGTCCGTCGAGCGTAAAGCCGACTTTGTACATGAAATGGTATATGGGACCGCTCCGGTCCTCGGTCGGGGCGGCCCGCTCCACGCTCCCGATTGACTCCCGCCGCAGCGCAACATACTCTATGAGTGATGGCTCATTCAGCCGTGTCCGCCGGGGCGGGACCGAACCCCCGCAAGCTCCCCGTCCAGGGCCGCCGGGCCCTTCCTGCCGCCGACCCCGAGAAACGGAAGCGGCTCCTTCAAGCCGCCGTCCGGACGTTTGGCCGCCGCGGCTTCCACGAAGCGAAGATCGCAGAGATCGCCGCGGAAGCGGGGGTCGCCGAGGGGACCGTCTACCTCTACTTCCGGAACAAGGAAGACCTCCTCGGCTGCGTCTTCGACGAGACGATGGACGGAGTGCTTTCGCAGGCCCGAACGATCCGGGGTACGGAAGGACCGGCCGGAGAGAAGCTGAAGCAGCTCGTCGGCCTCCACCTCTCGTTCCTCGCCCGCGACCGGGACCTCGCCTCGGTCTTCCAGATCGAGCTGAGGCGAAGCGCGCGGCTCGTCGAACGCTTCTCGCGGACGAAGCTCTCCGAGTACTTCCGTCTTCTCGACGGGGTCGTTAAAGAGGGGATCGCCTCGGGGGAGCTCAGGAGCGACCTCGACCCGCGCCTGGCGATCCGGATCCTCTTCGGCGCGGCCGACGAGATCCTTTCGGAGTGGCTCCTCTCGGGGGAGGCGAAGCCCGCGGCCGACGCGGAGAAGCTCGTGGGGACCCTCCTTCGCGGCTTCCTCGACTGCAAGCAGGAACCATCTGAGCGGCGGGCTCCCCGTCGCGGGAGGACGACGAGTTGACTCGAGCCGCGTACATCCTCAACGGAGCCCGGACCCCCTTCACGAAGATGGGGACCGACCTGAAGGCCGTTTCCGCTACCGACCTGGGGCGCGCCGCCGCCGTCGAAGCGATGGCCCGCGCACGCGTGGAGCCGGGCGAGATCGACCAGGCCATCTTCGGCAACATCGCGACGCCGCCCGACGCCGCGAACATCGGGCGCGTCATCGCGCTTCGCGCCGGCATCCCGAAGGAGAGGCCGGCCCACTCCGTCGCGCGCAACTGCGCCTCGGGGATCGAGTCGATCGTCCAGGCGGCACGACTCATCCAGACGGGAGAGGCCGATGTCGTCCTCGCGGGGGGCGTCGAGAACATGTCCCTCATCCCGTTCATCTACCGGGAGAGGGCGAAGGCCGTCCTGATGGAGATCGGGATGGCGAGGACGATGGGAGCGCGCGTTGCGGCATTCCGCAAGATGCCGTGGGCCGAGCTCCTCAACCCCGTCATCGGACTGAAACTGGGGCTCACCGACCCGGTCTGCGGCTTGAACATGGGGGAGACCGCCGAGCTCCTCGCCAAAGAAGGCGGGATCACGCGAGAAATGCAGGACGCCTTTGCGCTCCGCTCCCACCAGAGGGCGCTCGCGGCCCGGGCGAAGCTGGCCGAGGAGATCGTCGCCGTGCCGCTCCCGCCCGCTTTCGACAAGGTCGCGACGATCGACAACGGCGTCCGTGAGGGACAGTCGATCGAGGCGCTCGCGAAGCTGAAGCCCTTCTTCGACCGGGTGTACGGCTCCGTCACGGCGGGGAACTCGTCGCAGATCACCGACGGCGGGGCCGCAGTCGTCGTTGCGTCGGAGGAATTCGTCGCGAAGCGCAACCTCCCGGTCCTGGGGCGCATCGCGGGCTGGGGCTTCGCCGGGCTCGAGCCCGAGCGGATGGGCCTCGGTCCGTCGCGCTCGACGCCCGTCGCACTGAAGCACGCGGGGGTTCCGTTCTCGAAGATCGGCCTCATCGAGCTGAACGAGGCCTTCGCGGCCCAGGTCCTGGCGAACCTCCAGGCCTGGGAGAAGGACCCCGCCCTCGGGGCGGTCGACCCGGAGATCCTGAACGTGAACGGCGGCGCAATCGCACTCGGCCACCCGGTCGGGGCGTCGGCTACGCGTCTCGTCCTGACGCTCCTGATGGAGATGCGGCGCCGGAAGGTCTCGCACGGCGTTGCGACGCTCTGCATCGGCGGCGGCCAGGGGGCTTCGATCGTCCTCGAAGGGGCGGCGTAATGAGCGCGAACGCGGGAGGCGCATTCCGTCTCGCGGTTGAGGCCGACGGCCTCGCCATCCTCACGTTCGACTGCCCGGGCGAGAAGGCGAACAAGTACTCCACTCCGGTCATGACCGAGCTGGAGGCCGTTCTCGACGGTCTCGCGAAGAGAAGCGACGTCAAGGCGCTCCTCCTCGTCTCGGGCAAACCCGACATCTTCATCGCCGGGGCCGACGTGAACGAGATCGCGAAGGCGTCGGACCCGGCGGCCATCGCGAACGGCGTCCGCAAGGGGCAGGAGATCCTCGGGAAGCTCGCGAATCTCCCGTTCCCGACGGTGGCGGCCGTCGAGGGGGCGTGCGTCGGCGGCGGCTGCGAGACGATCCTCGCGATGGACTGGCGTCTCGCCTCCGACTCGAAGAGGACGCAGATCGGCCTCCCGGAGATCAAGCTCGGAATCCTCCCGGCGTGGGGCGGGACGACGCGCCTGCCGAGGGTCGTCGGACTCACCGCCGCGCTCGACGTCATCCTCGCGGGCAAGGTCATCGACTCGAAGCGGGCGCAGCGGATGGGGCTGGTCGACCAGCTCGTCCCCGCTCCGATCCTCCTCGATGCGGCGAAGAAGTTCGCGCGAGGCAAGTTCGGGACGAAGAAGCGCTCGAACGCCGCGCCCGACGGTGGACCGCTCCGGGTTGCCCCCCCGAAGGCGATGGACAAGCTCCTCGAAGGGATCGGACGGCCCGTCGTCTTCCGGAAGGCCCGCGCGTCGGTGATGAAGGAGACACACGGGAACTACCCGGCGCCGCTCGAGGCGCTCGCCGCCGTGGAGAAGGGCTTTGGCCGGCCGCTCGCTGAGGCGCTGGAGCTGGAGGTCGAAGGCGTCTCACGCCTCGTCGGCTCTCCGGCGATGAAGAGCCTCGTGAACCTCTTCTTCCGGATGGAGGAGGTCAAGAAGGAGACCGGCGTGGCGGCGGGCGTCGCCACGCTTCCGGTGAAGAGGATCGGGGTCCTCGGCGCCGGCGCGATGGGGGGCGGCATCGCCCAGCTCGCGGCCGACAAGGGATGGCCCGTCCGGATGAAGGACATCCGCAACGAAGCGCTTGCGGCGGGCTGGGCGCAGGCCGCGAAGATCTGGCAGGAGCGCGTGAAGAAGCGCCGGATGACCCGGACGGAGTTCGCGGGGAAGATGTCTCTCCTGTCGGGGAGTCTCTCCCTTGAAGGCTTCGACGGCTGCGACGTGACGATCGAGGCGGTCCTCGAGAAGCTCTCGGTCAAGCAGGCGGTCCTGAAGGAGTGGGAAGCCGTAGCGCGGCCCGAGGCGATCTTCGCGTCGAACACCTCGACGCTCCCGATCACCGAGATCGCGAAGGCGGCTTCCCGGCCCGAGCGTGTCGTTGGGATGCACTTCTTCAACCCGGTCCACAAGATGCCGCTCGTCGAGGTGATCTTCGGCGAGAAGACGTCGCCCGAGGTGACGGCGACGATCTTCGAGCTGGCCAAGAAGATGGGAAAGACGCCGGTCGTCGTGAAGGACGCCCCGGGCTTTCTCGTCAACCGGATCCTCGCGCCCTACCTCGGCGAAGGGGTGCGGCTCCTCCTCGAGGGGGTGCCGATGGAGGCGATCGACCGCGGGATGAGGGCCTTCGGGATGCCCGTCGGACCGATCGAGCTGCTGGACGACGTCGGGATCGACGTCGCGGCCAAGGGGGCCGAGACGCTCTCCACCACCTGGCCCGAGCGAATGCCAATCGACCCCGCGTTCGGAAAGCTCGTCACCTCGGGACGCCTCGGACGGAAGACGAAGAAGGGCTTCTACCGCTACGAGGGGGACAAGCGCGTCGGACCCGACCCCCAGGCCTACGCTGACCTCGGGGTCGCCTCGCCCGGCTCGGCGTCGATCTCCCCGGAAGGTCTCGAGGAGAGGCTGATCTACCCGATGGTCAACGAGGCGGCGTACTGCCTCTCCGAGGGAATCGTGGCGGGTCCCGACAAGCTCGACCTCGCGATGATCTTCGGAATCGGCTTCCCGCCGTTCCGTGGCGGCCTCTGCGCCCACGCCGACGCGCGCGGCCCCGCCGCCGTCGCCAGCGCCCTCTCCCGGCTCGCTTCGGAGAAGGGCCCCCGTTTCAATCCCGCCCCGCTCCTCGCCGACCTGGCGAAGCAGGGGAGATCGTTCTTCGGGAAGGAGTAGGAGGAGCCATGTCGACCGTGAAGTCCGTCAAGACCGAGACCGAAGCCCCGTCGTTTCTGAAGGCGCTCTACCAGGGCCGCTTCGACGAGTCTCTCGTCTTCCCGTTCCCCCAGATCCCGGAGGACACGAAGGAGCTCGTCACGGCGTTCGCCGACGCCTACCGCGACTTCGACGCCCAGTTCATCAACTCCGAGAAGATCGACGCCGATCACTTCTTCCCGCGGGACGTGGTCAAGGGGCTCGGCGACCTCGGGGCGATGGGGATGTCGATTCCCGAGGAGTACGGCGGGAGCGGCTTCAGCGCGACCGCGTACTGCAAGATGATGGAGGTCATCGG